>CACKZF010000051.1 GCA_902604565.1 uncultured Pelagibacteraceae bacterium | reverse complement strand
AGATGCTCCAGGAACAGGAAAAATATCAATTTCATTTTTTGCACATTCTTTGACTAAAATTCTTCCAGGATCTGAAACAGCAGGTGTACCTGCATCTGAAACTAGCGATACAATTTTGTTATTTTTCAAAATTTGTATAACTTTTTCTAAATTTTTATTTTCATTAAACTTATGATTTGAAACAAGTTTGTTATTTATTTCAAACTTCTGAAGAATTTTTTTTGTTACTCTAGTATCCTCACATAAAATTAAATCTGATTGTTGTAAAATCTTAATTGCTCTAAAAGAAATATCTCCCATATTTCCTATAGGAGTAGCAACACAATATAGCCCAGGTTTAAATTTATTGTTGTTTACATCCCCTTGCAAAACTCCTGCTTGAATAGCAGCACCCATAGCAACAACTTCATCTGGATTCACTGATTTATTTGGTTCTTTACCAAAGAAATTTTTAACTTCTTCTACTACTTTAGGCATTCTCGTCATTCCACCAACAAGAATTATTTCGTCAATTTCACTTGCACTTAAGCCAGCATCTTTAAGAGCTGTTTCACATGGTGGTATAGTTCTTGAAATAAGATCTTCAACAAGAGCCTCTAACTTAGCTCTAGTCATCTTCATGTTAATATGTTTAGGGCCAGTTTTATCTGCTGTAATAAATGGTAAATTTATCTCAGTTTGAGCAGCAGATGATAATTCAATCTTTGCCTTTTCCGCAGCTTCCTTAAGTCTTTGTAATGCTAATTTATCAGATTTTAAGTCGATACCATTTTCTTTTTTAAATTCAGTTAACAAGTATTCAACAATTGTGTTATCAAAATCCTCACCACCTAAAAAAGTATCACCATTTGTAGATTTAACCTCAAATACTCCATCTCCTAGCTCAAGTATTGAAACATCAAAAGTACCACCACCTAAATCATACACTGCAATTTTATTACTTGTTTTTTTGTCTAAACCATAAGCAAGTGCAGCTGCTGTTGGTTCGTTAATAATTCTTAAAACTTCTAAACCTGCTATTTTACCTGCATCTTTAGTTGCCTGTCTTTGTGCATCATTAAAATAAGCTGGAACAGTTATCACAGCTTGAGAAACTTCTTGGCCTAAATATTTTTCAGCAGTCTCTTTCATTTTCTGAAGTGTAAAAGCAGAAATTTGAGATGGAGAATATTTTTCACCTTTAGCTTCTATCCAAGCATCTCCTTTATCAGAGTTAACGATTTTAAATGGTGCAGTTTCAACATCTTTTTTAACAGAAGGATCTTCAAAATTTCTTCCAATTAATCTTTTAACTGCAAATATTGTATTTTCTGGATTGGTTACTGCCTGTCTTTTTGCAGGTTGCCCAATTAATTTCTCATCATTATCAGAAAATGCGACTACAGAAGGTGTTGTCCTTGCGCCTTCCGCATTTTCTAAAACTTTAGCTTGTGTACCTTCCATTACGGATACACATGAATTTGTTGTTCCTAAATCTATTCCTATTACTTTGCTCATAATTTAATACCTACCCGACATATAAGTGCTAATTGTTAGACTACAACCGTCTACAAAATTTAAATTTTGCTTGTTTTTATTGATTTTTTTCATCTTTTTCGACTTCTTTTTTCTCTTCTTTTGTCTTTTTCTTTGAAACACCAACCAAAGAAGGTCTCAATAATCTTTCTTTCATCATAAATCCTTTTTGTATTTCTTGAACGATTGTTCCAGGCTCTTTAGTATCATCCTCAATTTCCATCATTGCTTGATGAAGGTTTGGGTCAAGTTTTTCATTAATTGATTTTATAGGCTCAATATTATTTTTTTTAAATATCGAAAGCATGTCATTATTAATAATATCTAAATGCTCCACGATTTTTTTAAGTGCATCTGAATCTTTTAATTTTTCGTCATTTTCTAATGCAACTTTTGATCTCTCCAAATTATCTAATAAGTTTAATGCCTCTTTAGCAAAAGAATATCCACCATATTCGTAAGCATCATCTCTTTCTTTTTCAAACCTTCGTCTCTGATTTTCCATTTCTGCAAATGTTCTTGCCAACTTATCTTTTAAATCTTCTAATTCTTCTTCTGGGCTCAGTTTTTCAACTTCTTTTATTTCAGACTCTGATTTTTTTTCTTCATT
>CACKZF010000050.1 GCA_902604565.1 uncultured Pelagibacteraceae bacterium | reverse complement strand
TTACCCAATTTTGCAGAATTACCAAATGAATTTAGCACGCCACCATTAATTATAGTTGGATCTAGTTTGCCTGCTGTAAAAATACTAGATACTAATGATGTTGTAGTGGTTTTTCCATGTGAACCAGTTATGACTACATTTCTCATAAAAGATACGATATGACCTAACATGTCTCCTCTTGTATAGACTGGTAAATTTTTTTTAACAGCCTCAACTAATTCTGGGTTATTTTTTTTAATTGCTGAGGAAATCACCATAACAGTTGTTTTTTTAATATTCTCTTTTTTATGATTTAAAAATATTCTAATTTTTTTTTTATTTAATCTTTCAATATTTCGATTGTTAGCAATATCGCTACCTTGAACTTTATAACCTAAACCATTCATAATCAAAGCTAGACCACTCATGCCTATTCCTCCGATACCAACAAAATGAATAAGTTCATTTTTTCCTAAATCAATTTTCATTTAAAAGCTCGATTAGTTTAAATTTATTTTTTTCCCAAGTATTTTCTTTATTCAATTGAATTAAATTATTTTTTTTTGAAATATATTCATTTTTATCGACAAATATTTTTATTATCAAATCTTTAAAACTTTCTTCATCGATATCCTTTTGCATAATTAGCCAACAAGATTTTTTTTTTTCATAAAATTCTGCATTGTAATATTGATGATCATCTTTAGCATACGGAAATGGAATTGCCACAAATGGAATATTTAGATAACCTAATTCAGAAATTGTAGATGCACCGGAGCGTGTAATTGCTAGATCATAATTAATAGCTTTAGTTAATAATTTATCATCAAAGTCAAATAATTCATGTTCTATACGATTTTTTTGATACAATTCTTTTATATTTTCTTTTGATTTTAGACTAATTACCTGCTGCAAAACCTGTATTTTATGTGTTTTTGAAATTCTAATTATAATTTTAGTAATAAATTCATCGAAGAACTTTGCTCCCTGACTTCCTCCAATAATTAATAATTTTTTTTTTTCTGCAATTTTAGTCTTTTGATTTTTTTGATATGTATATATTTCTTTTCTTAGCAATGGTTTTACTAAATAAATCTTATGAAGAAGTTTTTTTGAAATACCTTTTAAATTTTCATCATAACAAATAATTTTTTTTGCAAAACTAAGTGTTAATTTGTTTGCTCTTCCTAAAACAGAATTTGGTTCAAAAATATAAATTTTTATATTCAATAAATTTGAAGCTAAACATAAAGGTAGTGACATATATCCACCAGTGCTTATGAGTATATTAAAATTATTTGATTTTAAGTATTTATAAGATTTAATTATTGATACGCAAAATCTTGTTAAATTATATGGGAACATTAAAAAATTCGAGAATAAGTTTGGCACATCTATTAATGAATAATTATAATTCTCATTATTGATATACTTGGATCCTCTCAAATCTGTAGAAATCTGTATTTCATATTCATCTTTTAAAGCATCATATATACTTAAAGATGGTATTACATGTCCACCTGAACCACCTGTTGAAATGAGAATTTTTTTCACCAATTCAATCCAATTTTCTTTTTGTTAAATTTAAAATTAATCCTGATAAAATTGCAGTACTAACTATAGATGACCCACCGTAACTCAAGAAAGGTAGAGTCATTCCTGTAGTTGGAAGTATCCTTATATTTACGCCAACGTGAATAAATGTTTGTATCAAAATTAAAGAAATACATCCACTTAAAATAAGTTTCGATAAATCTTCATTTGCAAAATTAATTTTTCGCATTACCCTATATGAAAAAATTAGATATAAAAATAATATTCCAATGACTAGAATTGCCCCAAACTCTTCTGATATAACTGAGACTATATAATCTGTATGTGCCTCAGGGACTCTTGAATTCAGAGTTCCTTCTCCGATACCTTTTCCAAAAAAACCACCATTTATAATTGCATCACTTGCTTTCTCAGCTTGATAATTATTGCTTGAACTTGAATCTAAAAAAGCAAAAAGTCTAATTTTAATATATTCAAATTTTGGAACAAATAAAATTAAATAACTTACAGATGAACCAACAAAGAGAAAAAATATAAAAAAAATAAAAATGTTAATCCCTGATACAAATATTAAGGCTAACCATACCATTGATATTAAAAGAGTTTGTCCAATATCAGGTTGATAAATAAGTAGCATTAATATTGGAAGTATGAATAAAGAGCTCAAAAAGTATTTAAAATATAATTTTCTATTTTGAATAGTTAACATTAAAGATAATGATACAATAAAAAATGGTTTAACAATCTCAACAGGCTGAAACCTAGGTAAAAATACCAAATCTAGCCATCTTTTCGATCCCTTTACCTCAACCCCTAGAAAAGGCACTAGGAGCAAACTTAAAAATGCAACTAAGAACAAAATCAATGAGAGTTTTGTTAAAAATTTTTGATTTAAAAATGAGAATACAATTAAGATCGCTATTGCTAAAACTATGTAGACAGAATGTTTGAAAAAGAAATAATATGATTTAGTATCTAATTTGTCGGATGCTATGAGAGAAGT
>CACKZF010000049.1 GCA_902604565.1 uncultured Pelagibacteraceae bacterium | reverse complement strand
AGTATCACTCAATAAAAAGATCCACATCATGGCCTTGCCCCAATGCACACCTTTAAACATTGTTTGGTCTGAACCAGTGTCAGACGCCATGCCCTTAAACCCTGGTTTAAGTTCAAAGCCGTCTATTTTTTGTTCAGACATTATTCTCTCTTAAGTTTTCTCTACTTCAGTATTTACTACTTCACTTGGAGCAGTTGTTTGTGGAATAAAGTCATCCTTTGCTCCTGGAACACTAAAATCGTAAGGCCATCTGTGAACAACTGGAAGTCTTTCACCAAAGTTACCATGTTCTGGTGGAACAGTAGAAGTATACCATTCTAGTGAATTAGCTTTCCAAGGGTTCTGTTCAGCTTTTTTTCCTGTTTTTAATGTTTTAATGATATTGAAAACTAAAATAAATTGTGCTGCACCAACTATAAACGCTGCAATACTTATAAATTCATTCATTCCAACTGCAGATGTCATGTATGGACTATCATACATTTCAAAATATCTTCTTGGAACTCCAATAAAACCTAAATAGTGCATCGGGAAGTATATTGAATACGCTCCTAAGAAAGTAATCCAGAAGTGCCATTTTCCGAGACCTTCGTGCAACATTTTTCCAGCTACTAATGGGAACCAATGATAAACTGCACCCATAATAACCATTAATGGTGCAATACCCATGACCATATGGAAGTGGGCTATTACGAAATATGTATCAGATAATGGAACATCAACTGAAACATTTCCTAAAAATATTCCAGTAATTCCACCATTTACAAATGTTACTATAAATCCTAAGCACCACAACATTACTGTATTAATTCTAATATTTCCTCTCCACAAAGTAAGTATCCAGTTATAAACTTTCATGGCGGTTGGAACTGCAATAATTAAAGTGGTTGTTGCGAAGAAAAATCCAAACCACGGGTTCATTCCACTAACATACATATGGTGAGCCCATACAAAGAAACTTAAACCTCCAATACCCACAATCGCCCATACCATCATTCTATAACCAAAAATATTTTTTCTAGCATGAACAGATATTAAGTCAGAAACTATTCCAAATGCAGGTAATGCAACAATGTAAACTTCAGGGTGTCCAAAAAACCAAAATAGGTGTTGGAAAAGAATTGGACTTCCACCACCATATTCAAGAACTTCTCCAGCTTTTAATATTGTTGGCATAAAGAAACTGGTTTGTAATACCTTATCTAATGTCATCATTATTGCGCTAACTAGTAGTGCTGGGAATGCTAACATCGCAAGAACTGTAGCTGTGAAAATACCCCAAACAGTTAAAGGCATTCTCATTAAAGTCATTCCTCTAGTTCTAGCTTGAAGAATAGTAATCATATAATTTAGTCCACCCATTGTGAAACCAATTACAAATAATGATAAAGATATAAGCATTAGAAGTATTCCCATACCAGATCCTGGAGTTCCCTCCAAAATAGTTTGTGGAGGATACAAGGTCCATCCCGCTCCTGTTGGTCCACCTGGAACAAAGAAACTTGCCATTAAAACTGCAACTGCAACAAAGAACATCCAGAAGCTAAGCATATTAACATATGGGAAAACCATATCTCTTGCTCCTACCATGAGTGGAATTAGATAATTTCCAAAGCCTCCGAGAAATAGTGCAGTTAAAAAATAAACTACCATGATCATTCCATGCATAGTTACAAATTGATAATAATGTTCTGCTGTCATGAAACCTGCTAATTCTGGAAAACCTAATTGAAGTCTCATTAACCAAGATAAAATTAAACCTACAATTCCAGTAAATACTGCTGTTAAGAAATATTGTACTCCGATAACTTTTGCGTCCTGGCAAAAAATCCATTTTTCGATAAAACTATGTCCATGATATAAATCTTGCTCACCAACTTCTGCTGGTCTTACATAATCTATATCTGGATTAACAGAACCAGTTGAACCATCCATTACTTCTGATGACTGAGCTTGATATGATTTATTGTTATCGTATTCGTCTGACATATTTTTATCCTCTATATATATTTTTTTTTAAATTAATAAATTGTTATTTTTTGGCCAATTTGTTCCCATCTACGTTTAATTTTTCATATCTGGCAGATAATTGCTCAAAAGTTTCTTGCTCGCTTAGCCAAACTTCATAGTCAGCTTTATCTTGGACCTCAACACCACCTCTCATTGCGTAGTGTCCAACACCACAGTACTCGGCACATAACACTTCGTATTCACCTACTTTGTTAGGTTCAAACCAATAGAAAGTAACCGTTCCTGGAACTGCATCCATTTTTGCTCTAAATTGTGGAACATACCAATTATGAAGTACGTCTACTGATCTCAATAAAATTTTTACAGGTCTATTGTTTTCTAAATTTATGACATCACTCTCAACCATTATATCATCTCTTCCAAAAGGATCATCTGGGTTTATACCAAATGGATTATTATCAGCAATATTTCTTACTTGTGTAGTTCCTAATTTTCCATCTGCACCAGGTAGTCTATATTGCCATCCCCATTGCCATGCCATTACATCGACTTCAATTGCATTCTTTGGAACATTTACATATTGATTCCAAATAATAAGACCAGGTGCTAGTAAAGCAGCAACTCCTAAAGTAGTTGCCCATGTTAAGATTTTTTCTAATTTTTTATCCTCAGGTTTATATTCTGCTCTTCTATCTTCTTTGTGTGAGTATCTAAAAACACAGTAAATCATAAATAGACAAACA
>CACKZF010000048.1 GCA_902604565.1 uncultured Pelagibacteraceae bacterium | reverse complement strand
AATTAAGTCTCACTCTAGTGTGATCACCATGATAAATGACTTCCTCAATCTTACCCTTTTGATTGTTTTCCATTTTATCTTTAGGATTGATCAATGCTCTTTCAGGTCTAATTGAAACTGTAGTTTTTTCGCCAACAGACTTAACTGAAATTGGATTTGCAATTATTTCGCCGTGGTCTAACTTAACTTTGCAGGATCCATTTGATATATCTGAAATTTCCCCAGCGAAAGTGTTATTCTCTCCAATAAACTCTGCAACAAAAGAATTAACCGGTTCTTCATATAACTTATCTGGACTTGAGAGTTGCTGAACTTTACCATCATTAAATACTGCTATTCTATTTGACATTGTTAATGCTTCACCTTGATCGTGAGTGACATACACAACTGTTACACCAATACTCTCATGAATATGCTTAATTTCATACTGCATACTCTCTCTTAAGTTTTTATCTAAAGCACCTAAAGGTTCGTCCATTAAAACTACAGATGGATCAAATACCAGTGCTCTTGCTACGGCTACTCTCTGTTGTTGACCTCCTGAAAGTTGACCTGGCATACGATTTCCAAATTCTGATAATGAAACCATTGATAAAGCTTTATCAACTTTTTTGTCAATATCTTCTTTTGATATTTTTCTTACTCTCAAAGGAAAGGCTAAATTTTCAAAAACTGTCATGTGTGGAAATAAAGCATAATTTTGAAAAACCATTCCAATACCTCGTTTGTGTGGAGGAATATTTGAAATTGGATTTTTATCTAGATAGATTTCTCCATTAGTTGGGGTTTCAAAACCTGCAAGCATCATTAAGCACGTGGTTTTTCCTGAACCAGAGGGTCCAAGCATTGTTACAAACTCACCTTCTTCGATATCTAAATTCAAATCTTTAACTACTAATACTTTTCCATCGTAGCTTTTATCGACTTTATCAAATTTTACGAAATCTTCTTTTTTTGACATAAGTTAGTTTTTAAAACATTTAGTTAAGTTGTTTGCAACACTTAATTAGCTCTTAATATGTAACTCTTTTGAAAAATTACAAAATAATTCACACCCTTTATCTGTAACTCTTATAGCCTCCGATGCTTCAACTCCCCAATCACCAAATTGCATTACAGCTATCATATGAAAACATGCATTCGGTACTAGTTCAGTCATTTCTCCTTTATATATGTTAAGAGTATGCTCGCCCCAATCTGGTGGGTAACCTATTCCAATTGAATAACCAGTTCTTGATTTTTTCTCTATTCCATATTTATCTAAAATACCCCAAAAAGCTTGCGCTACATCATTTGCTGTATTCCCAGGTTTTGTAGCATCAATTCCTGCTTGAAGAGCTTCGATAGTTTTGTTCATCGTGTCTATTTTTAATTGATCCGGTTTTCCAAGTAAGACTGTTCTGGCCATAGGTGCATGATATCTTTTATAAACTCCAGATAACTCAACAATTGTCGCTTCACCTTCAATGAACTTGTCCTGCGTTGCTGTTAAATGAGAAGCAGATGTTCCTTTTCCTGTTGGTAAAAGTGTAGCGATACTAGAATACTCTCCACCAAACTCAGGTGTCCCATAAAATAATGTTTTTTGTATATCTCCGACTGCATCGCATTGTCTTACTCCTGGTTTTATTACCTCCATTGCAGTTCTCATTCCTTTCTCTGAAATTAGTGCGGCAGTTTTCATATAATTAATTTCTGCATCAGATTTTGCAAATCTTGCCCAATTTACTAATCTTTCTGAATCTTTTATTTTTGCATTAGGTAAACCTTGTTTTATCTTTTCATAACAAAAAGCGGTGAAGTAATGAGCATCCATCTCAACTCCAATTGAAAGCTTATCCCAATTTCTGTCTTTAATAATTTGTACTAGATAATCGTAAGGATGTTTTGGCCATGTATGAATATAATTTTCATCATACACAATTATATTTTCATCTTTGAGATACGTTTTTATATACGCACCTCCTGAATCTTGAGCTCTTACAAAACATAAAGGTTCATCAGCGTTAACATGAACAATTGCACACTGTGCATAATAAAAAGACCAGGCATCATAACCAGTTAAATAATTCATGTTATTAGTATCGTGAGAAATCAATAGTTCGATACCTTTATCCTGCATCATTGATTGAACTTTTTTTAATCTATGTTTGTATTCTTCTTTACTAAATGACATAAATTTCTATCTGAATAATTTGCCAAAACCTTCTACTAGGTTATTTTTATTAATTTGGACAAGAGTATCCCAAATTAATGCCTGATTGCTTGATAAAACAATCGTGTTAAGTTTTTTTTCAAGTTTATCGATTATTGGCAATACAGGAAGAGCTGTACAAGATACAAATAGTGCGTCTGCTCCATTTAAATCTATTTTAGACAAGACATCATACAAATAATTTTGGTCTACTTTACCTATGTCATAATCTGCCTCTATATCAAAGTAAGAATTGGATGTTATCTCAAATCCCTCTGACTTAAAATATTCCATAACCTCGTCATTAAGTTTTTTACTGTAGGGAGTAAAGAGAGAAAGTTTTTTAATATTTAACTTTTTTAATGCTTTTATTGCGGCTGTGCTTGGCGTCGTAACCTGGGCCATTGGTTTTGCTGCTTTTACCTTTTGCTTAATAGAGTTATAGCCTGCTGCAATAGTTCCAGAAGTACATCCGTAGACTACGCAATCAATATCTTGATCTGGTAAAATATCTTTTGTTACACTGGTTACTTTATCTGACATTTTAATCAGATTTT
>CACKZF010000047.1 GCA_902604565.1 uncultured Pelagibacteraceae bacterium | reverse complement strand
CCCAACATCATACAAGGTTGCAGCTGATGCAAATGTTCCTATATGACCTCCAAGTTCAGGATATTTTTTATTTGCTCTTACTACCATTGCAGCAGCATTCCATCTAATTAATGATCTTAACTTACGTTCTATATTTTGATCTCCAGGTGATCTTTTTTCTTCTTCGGGTGGTATTGTATTCACGTAAGGAGTAGTTTGAGTATGAGGAATTTTAGATCCAGCTTTATAAGATTGATCAATTAATTGTTTAATTAAAAAATGAGCTCTTTCAGAACCATCATTTTGCAAAACTGCACTTAAGGAGTCTAACCACTCTTTAGTTTCAACAGGATCAATATCGTCGTTACTACTAGCCATTTTAACTTCATTAATCAATCTTGTTTGCTTGATTTGTGTTGGCTCTATAACTTCTTTTTCAACTTTTATGTCAGATTTTGTAGCAGTTTCTGCTTCCTCTATTAATTTCTCTGTTGAGGGTGGAATTTTTTCGTCTAAAGTTTTACTAATTTTCTCATGTTCATCTTTATTTTCTGAAGATAGAGTTAATATTAAATCACCCTTGGAAACTTTATCACCAATTTTTACATTTATATTTTCAATTGTGCCTTCATAATTGGATGGCACTTCAACACTTGATTTATCACTTTCTAATGTGACAACAGGGTCATTTTTATTGATTTTGTCACCTTTTTTTACAAGTACTTCAATTATTTCAACGTTTTCAAAGTCTCCTATATCAGGAACTAATAAATCTAGATTCATTTTTGTAATATATATATATCAATATTTGCTAAAAAAATAATTTACATTATTAATTATGTATAAAAACTGTACAAATTGCGCCTGTAGCTCAATTGGATAGAGCGCTTGGCTACGGACCAGGAGGTTCTGGGTTCAACTCCTAGCAGGCGCACCAAAATGAAAGGATAAATGAAAATATCACTTGAAAAATCTGTAATATATTTCTTTTGTTTAGTTTTATTATTTATACTAATTATGGCAATAATCCTTTAATGAAAAAAAAATTTGAACAATTAAGCAATAAGCCAAGCTACATGAAACATAATGGTGGTTTATTTTTTAGATCTATTACCAAGAAAAAATTTGAGTTTAAAACTAAAATTCAAAAAAGACATTTAAACAAAGCGGGGATAACTCATGGTGGTTATATTTGTACAATTATTGATGCAGGAGCGGGTACAGCTTCACACAGAGCAAGTAGTAACAAACCATGTGTAACTATTTCGTTGGATATAAAATTTATAGCTCCTTCAAACCTTGGAGATGAACTATTGGGCACAGTAGAAATTCAAAAAGTTACAAAATCAATGGTATTTATAAATTGCAAACTCAAGTGTAAAAATAAATTAATTGCAAGTGCGGTTGGAATTTGGAAAATTTTAAGAAGACCTCTTCCAAATGCTGGACTAGGTGGATAAGTTTTATTTTCTTAATTGAATAATAAATATTGGTAACACAAAAACTAAACCAATAATTGATGAACTTAAACCAGGTGCAATAAATAATAGTGAAATAATTCCCAAATACCATCTTTGAAACGTAGAAACTTTTTTAAATAGATAGCCTGTAAATCCAATACCAATCAAACCAATTCCAATCATTGCAGATATTAAAGTTACAAAAAAATCATAAAAATTAAATCCTTGGGCAACCAGTAGTAGAGATGGTGAATAAACAAATACAAAAGGCACAAGAGCTTTTGCAATTCCTAATCTAAATGCTGTATTACCTGTAGTAAATGGATTTGATCCTGCAATTCCAGCGGCAGCATATGCTGCAAGAGCAACCGGCGGTGTTATGTCAGCTAAGACACCATAATAAAAGACAAAAAAGTGAGAAACAATGGGCTCAATTTGTAATTGAGTGAGAGCAGGCGCAGCAACAGCAACTAGTATTATATATGTTGCAGTAGTTGGTACTCCTGTACCCATAAATATGCATGATATTGCAATTAATATAAGTGAGAAAAATAATGTTAGATCGGCTAATGAAAAATAATTGAAAGGTAAAAAGTTTAAGAAGAAACCTCCAATATCACCAGCTGTTTGGATCACTACATAACCTAGTCTAAAACCAACACCTGTTAGTGTAACTACACCAACTATAATTCCAATTGATGTTGCAGCGGCCCCAACTGCTAAAGTATTTTTTGCTCCTCTTGCAAGACACTCAAATAAGTCGTTAAAAGTAAGTCTATTTTTTTTTCTAATAAATCCAATGACGACACATGCAATTATTCCATTTACCGCAGCATAATCTGGTGTACGACCAATTAAAATTAAATATACCAAGATAAACAATGGAACTATTGCAAGCCAATTGTCTTGTATAATTTTTATAAATTTAGGAACCTCACTTTCGTTTAAACCTCTAAGTCCTAATTTTTTTGCCTCTAAATGAACCATTACAAAAATTCCAAAATAGTGAAGCAGTGCTGGAATTAATGCAGCCGCTAAAATATCTCTTAAAGGCAATTCTAAATATTCCACCATAATAAATGCAGCAGCCCCTAAAATAGGTGGAGTTATTTGTCCGCCAGTAGATGCTGTGGCTTCCACAGCGCCAGAAAAATGTGGTGGATATCCAACTTTTTTCATTGCAGGTATTGTTAAAGATCCAGTTGTTACTGTATTTGCAATTGAGGAACCAGATATGGTTCCTAAAAATGCTGAAGAAAATATTGCCACTTTTGCTGGTCCTCCAGAGTATCGTCCAGCTATTACCATTGCTAAATCAATAAATAATTGTCCTAGTCCTATTCGTGTTGCAAGTACACCAAATAAAATAAATAAAAAAACATATT
>CACKZF010000046.1 GCA_902604565.1 uncultured Pelagibacteraceae bacterium | reverse complement strand
CCACTACCATTGTTTTTTGCAACATAAGTAACTGAGGTTGGGTTTGCATATTAAATTTTTCGGTAACGTCAAAAAGTTGTTTTAAAAGCTTACCACCTGAAATATTTTTTATAGAGTGACCAAAAATCGGTTCACCAATTGATCTTAATGCTTGAGCAAGATCATTAACAGGTACATTATTTGGGACTAGTCCTGCTGCAAGATGAACCTCTGCAACTTTTTTATAATCTCTTTGTATAAAACCAAACAAAATTTCGGCTAAAAATCTTTTACTGACATTATCTAGCCTTCCCATGATACCAAAATCTATAGGAACAATTTGACCACTTTCATTTACAAAAATATTTCCCTGATGCATATCTGCATGAAAAAAGCCATCTCTTACTGCATGTCTTAAAAAATGTTGAATTATATCAGTGGCAATTTTTTTTGTATCAATTGATCTTTTCTCTAGCTCTTCCGTCTCTCTAATAGATACACCATCAATCCAATCCAGTGTCATTATGTTTTCACTTGTATAATCCCAATAGATCTTAGGAACTTCGAAACCCGCATCATTTTTGGTATTTTCTGCGTATTCATTAGCTGCAGCAGCTTCAAATCTTAAATCCATCTCAAGACTGGTAATTTCTTTCAATAAAAAAACTACTTCAACCAACTTTAATCTTTTAGTTTTTTTGATTAATGATTCAATAATATAGGCAAATAGCATCAAAGCATCTACTTCTTCATTAAAAATTTTTTTAATATCTGGTCTTAATATTTTTATTGCTACATTTTTAATAACTCCATTATCGTTAATTTGAGCTTTATGTACTTGAGCAATTGAAGCAGCTGCAACTGGTTCACTTATATTAATTATTGAATTATATAGTTCATCACCTAAATCTTTTTTAATCATTTCTTTAGCTTTTGATTGTGAAAAAGGTGGAAGTTTATCTTGTAAATTTTCTAGTTCTTTTGATAATTTATCTCCTATTATGTCAGGCCTTGTGGCTAAAAACTGACCAAGTTTAATAAACGTTGTACCCATAGATGCCAGAGAATTTGACAATTTTTCGCCTTCACTTAAATTATCAAATGACACATCTTTTTTAGTAAAAGAAAAGGAAAGTAATTTAAATATTACACTTATTAGTAAAGGTGGTTTGTTAAATTTTGATACAATACTTAAAACATCAGACTTAGCGAGTTTTCTACCAAGCTTAAATAATGTAATTAATCTTTTGAACATTATATTTTCCAACCAGAATGAATAGCTACTATTCCACCAGATAGATTTCTATATGAACAATTTTTAAAATTATTTTGTTTCATTAAATCGATCAATTCTTCCTGATTAACAAATTCCTCTATACTCTTGGTTAAATATTCGTACGGGTCTTTATCCCCAACAATTGCCTTTCCTATGTGAGGAATTAATTTCGAGTAATTTTTATATAAAAAATCCAAATTAGAGTTTTGAATTTTTGAAAATTCTAAACACATATATCTTCCACCTGGTTTAAGAACTCTGTAGGCTTCTGATAAAGATTTATCTAAACTTTTTGTATTACGTAAACCAAAACTAATTGTATAAAAATCATAAGAGTGATTTTTGAATGGCAATTTTTCTGCTTCTGCAACAACCCATTTTATATTTTTATACTTACCTAGTCTTTTTTTACCTTTTTCAATCATCTTGTTATTTGAGTCTGAAGATGTAATTTCTCCATTCTTGTCTGTATAATCTAAAAATAATTTGCCTAGATCACCAGTGCCACAAGCAACATCTAAATAATTTTTGTTTTTAGTCGGATTCATCCAATTCATAAGGTTTTTTTTCCAAAGTCTATGAATTCCAAATGACATAAAATCGTTCATCAAGTCATATTTATCGTAGACTTTATTAAAAACTCCTTCGACGAGTCCTGCTTTATTTTGAAGATTTTGTTCCATATAAACTATATTAAGAAACTAATATAGTATGAAATGCCTGAATTACCAGAAGTAGAAATTGTCAAACAATCTTTAAATAAAAGTATTAAAGGAAAGGTTATTAATGAAATATTAATAAAAAACAGAAATTTAAGGTTTAAGATCTCAAAAAATTTTGAAAAAAATATAGTGAAAAAAAAAATTATTAAAGTAGATAGGTTTTCAAAACATTTAATACTCAAATTTGAGGATAGCTCTAATTTAATGATACATCTTGGAATGTCAGGAACTATTCATTTAATTAGCAAATCCAGAAAAAAAAATTCAATAACAAACACCAGCTTTTATCACTCTCCATTGTTACCTAAAAAGCATAATCATGTGGAAATGAAAATTGATAACTTAAAATTAATTTATAATGATCCAAGAAGATTTGGTTATTTTTCTTATTTTAAAAATGATGAAGAGATAAATAATAACTTTAGAAAATATGGGCCAGAACCTTTTGATCCATTGTTTGATAAAAATTATATTTTTAATTATTTTAAAAATAAAAAAAAAAATATTAAAAATTTTTTAATTGATCAAAATTTTGTTTCAGGAATTGGTAATATTTATGCGAGTGAAATATTATTTTTATGTAAGATTTTACCATCTAAAGAGGTAAGTTCACTTAGTTTAAATGATTGCCAAAAAATTTCTCATTTTTCAAAAGTAGTTTTAAGAAAAGCAATTGAAAAAGGAGGATCGAGTATCAGAGATTTTATGAATACAAGTGGAGACCAAGGTTCTTTTCAAAAAAATTTTAATGTTTATCAAAGAGAAAATAAAAAATGTTTAAAATATAGCTGCAAAGGAACAATACATAAAAAATTTATTTCAAATAGGTCTAGTTTTTTTTGTAATTTATGCCAAAAATAAACAATTATTGTATTGACCCAATCATTATCTGAAGATATACACTCACGCTTATGGCGAATACTAAATCAGCAATTAAACGTACTAGAAAAATTAAAAGACAAACTGCTGTTAACAGATCTAGAAAGAGTCGATATAGAAGTGCATTGAAAAAAATGAACTCTATAATTGAAAAACAGGATAAAAAAGAGG
>CACKZF010000045.1 GCA_902604565.1 uncultured Pelagibacteraceae bacterium | reverse complement strand
ATCTGTTAGTCAAAAAAAACAAAGAGAATTATCTTTGTCAATTAAAAGAGCTAGGAATTTGGCTTTGCTATAGAATGAAAGTAATATTATTAGAAAACGTTAGGAAAGTTGGATCAATTGGTGAAATAATTGAAGTTAAAAGAGGATTTGCTAGGAACTTTCTTATATCCAAGAAAAAAGCACTCTTTGCATCTAAAGAAAATATTAGCGAGGTTGAAAAAATAAAGCAAGACCTCAGCAAAAAGGATCAAGATAAAAAAAAAGAGGCTAAATTAATTCACGATAAAATTAAAGATAAAGAATATGAAATTAAAAAACTAAGCACTGAAAATAAAGAATTATATGGATCTGTTAAACCAACAGAAATTTCCAAAATCTTAGAGGAATTAGAAAAAGTAAAAATCAATCCTTCATTAATACAACCTTCAAAAGAAATCAAATCTCTTGGTAAATTTGATGTATTGATTAATTTACATTCAGAAGTTCAAACTCAGATTGTTATAAAAACTATTTCTCAAGAAGAAGTTGAATAATTATACATAATTTTCCCCAATATAATTTACTAATTGTAATACTGCTTTTCATTTAGTAATTTTAGCAGTGTCTCAATCATTAAATATTATTCAAAACAAACTTGAAGAACTTCCAAACAACATAGAAGCCGAACAGTCAGTAATAGGCTCCATTTTACTATCAAATGAAATATTTGATGAGATTAGTATTTTAATTTCAAATAAAAATTTTTATGATCCAATGCACCAAAAAATTTTTAGTGCAATTGAAAGTTTAATCTATAAAGGAATGTTAGCTAATCCTATCACACTAAAAAATCACTTTGAAAATCAGAAAGATGAGCTGAACATTCCTGAATATCTTATTAAAATCACAAAGTTTTCTACATCCTCAAGACAAAGTATTGAATATTCTAAATTAATTTATGATCTTTATGTAAAAAGAGAGCTGATTAAAATTTCAGATAATATAATTGATGAAGCTAAACTTAATGATTTAAATAATGACGGACAACAAATTATACAAAACTTTGAAAAATCATTGTTTGATTTGGCTGAGAAGGGCTCATTTAATTCATCTATAGTGAAATTTGATGAAGCAATGAGACAAACTATAGAGATGGCATCTAATGCCTACAAAAATGAAGAAGGTATTGTAGGAGTTCCATCTGGTCTGAGAGACTTGGATGATAGATTAGGTGGTATGCATAAATCAGATTTAATTATTATTGCAGGTAGACCCTCTATGGGAAAAACAGCTTTAGCAACAAATATAGCTTTCCATGCTGCAAAAAATATTCAAGATAAAGGAGAAAAATCTTGTATAGCTTTTTTTTCTTTGGAAATGTCATCAGAACAATTATCTACTAGAATTTTAGCCGAACAATCTAGAATAAAATCAAACGACATACGAAGGGGAAAAATTTCTGAGGAACAGTTTGATAAGTTTATTGAAACTTCAAAAAATATTGCTGAACTTCCTTTATATATTGACGAAACACCTGCAATTTCAATAGCTGCTTTAAGTAATAGGGCAAGAAGAATTAAAAGAATTCATGGCCTAGATTTAATTGTGATCGATTATATTCAGTTAATGAAAGGGACTAACTTTAAAGATGGAAGAGTACAAGAAATCTCAGAGATTACCCAAGGGCTTAAAGCTCTTGCAAAAGAACTATCAGTTCCTGTTTTGGCTCTTTCTCAGTTATCTAGGGCAGTTGAACAAAGAGATGACAAAAAACCATTGCTTTCCGATCTTCGTGAGTCTGGATCAATTGAACAAGATGCAGATGTTGTCATGTTTGTTTTTAGAGAATCCTACTATTTAAAGAACAAAGAACCAAGACCCGCAACTGTTGAGCACGCAGAATGGCAAGCAAAAATGAATGAAATTTCTCATTTAGCCGAACTTCTCATACTAAAGCAAAGGCATGGTCCAACAGGCACTATAATGCTTGAATTTGAGGAAATGTTTACGAAATTTAAGGATATTCAAAATAATTAATATAAATTATAAAAGCTAATATCCAATGTTAGCTAATTTTTACGAAAAAAATATTATAGAGAAGCCTAAGTTAGTTCTTTCGATTTTGGTATTAATATTAATTACTGCTTTTTACTTTTCTCAAGATTTTCGATTAGATGCAAGTTCAGAAACATTATTATTAGAAAATGATCCAGATCTAAAATATCTAAATGAATTAAATGAAAGATATGGTGCCAAAGAATTTCTAGTACTCACCTACTCTCCAAAAAGTAAAATGAATTCGGAAGATTCAATTAAAAATCTTTCTGCATTAAAAAAAGAGTTAAAAACATTAAAATGGGTTCATAACGTTGTTACACTTTTAGATATTCCTTTATTAGAGTCAACAGATGATAGTTTAATTGAACGTATTCAAAATTTTAAAACTTTAACAACTAAAAATATAGATAAAGACCGTGGATTTAATGAAATCTTAAATAGTCCTGTATTTAGAAACTTTGTGATTAGTGAGGATGGAAAAACAAGTGGTGTCATTGTATATATAAAACCAAATAAAATAGATAAAGAGATCAAGACCGATAGAGAATTAGAGGTTTATAAAGATAAAATTAAAAAAAAGCGTCATCAAAATATTTTAGAAGTTAGGGAGGTTATAAAAAATCACAACCAAAATACACAGATTTATCTTGGAGGTATTCCGATGATAGCTGATGATATGATGACTTTTATAAAAAATGATATTGTAACTTTTGGTATTGGTGTATTAATTTTTATAATATTAACGCTTTGGTATGTATTCAGAAATGTAATTTGGATAGTAATCCCAATTTGTAGCTGTTTCTTTTCAGTTGTGTTTATGACAGGTTTTCTTGGATTGGTTGGATGGAAAGTTACAGTAATTTCATCAAACTTCATTGCTTTAATGCTAATTCTAACAATGGCAATGAATATTCATATGAGTACTAGATTTTTGCAATTAAACAAACAGTTTCCAAGAAAGAAAAAGTTTGAAATTTTAATTTTGACAACAAGAAAAATGATTTGGCCAATATTTTATACTGTCTTAACAACAATATGTGCTTTTATTTCATTAATTTTTAGTGAAATAAAACCAAT
>CACKZF010000044.1 GCA_902604565.1 uncultured Pelagibacteraceae bacterium | reverse complement strand
TAATTTTAACATCTAATTCTTCATCATTTCTGGTTTCAATAATAGGTGTATAATGCCAAATTTTGCTACAACTCCCACATTTTAACAATCTACCTTCTTTAGGTATTAGACTGCTATCTATATTAAATTTTTTTTTACCACACTCGCAATTAATGATCATAAGTCTCTTATATAGTATAAATGTTTAAAATTCCTTTTAAAATGTGTTTTTATACTTTGAATTTTTTTTTATCTACTGTATTAGTACTGCAATCGGGGCGTAGCGCAGCCTGGTAGCGCATCTGGTTTGGGACCAGAGGGTCGCAGGTTCAAATCCTGCCGCCCCGACCATTTTTATGAAAAAAGCAAAAATTTATAAACCATCCAAAACAGCCATGCAATCAGGTATGAAGAAGTATGATAAATGGATTATTGAATTTATAACAGATGACCCTGGTAGAAATCCACTTATGGGCTGGGAAAGTTCAACTGATACTTATGCTGAACTAAATTTAGAATTTAAGTCTAAAGATTTGGCTATTGAATATGCAAAAAAAAATAATATTAACTTTGAGGTTATTGAGACACAGAAAAGAAAAATAACAAAAAAATCTTATGCTGATAATTTTATAAAATAATGTTTAGGTTTTTTACAAATAAAAAATGGTATTTGTGGTCTTGGATAGGGTCATTAATAATTTTATCGTCACTTTGGGTACAAGTAAAAATTGATGTTAAAATAAATGAGTGGTTTGGTGAATTCTATGATATGATCCAAAAAGCCCTTGGCGCACCAAATGCAATAACAATTGAAGAATATTGGGCAAGTTTATTTTCTTTTATTACTCTTGCGGCTATGTATGTTGGAGTTGCTGTGGTTGTAAGTTATTTTACATCTCATTATCTATTTAGATGGAGAACGGCAATGGTAGAGTATTATCACAGTGTATATGAAAAAGCTAGGAAAATAGAAGGTGCCTCACAAAGAGTTCAGGAAGATACAATTAAATTTTCTAGAATAATGGAGTCACTCGGCACAAGTTTAATAGAAGCAATTATGATTTTAGTTGAATTCATGCCTATTTTATTCGGGTTAAGTATTGGTATTCCAATCTTCTTTTTTGGTGATTGGGAATATGGTTTAATCGTAGGAGCTCTTATCTGGTCTATTGGAGGTACAATTTTTTTAATTGTTCTAGGTTTAATTTTAAGATTAGTTGGTGTGGAATATGATCTTCAAAAAAAAGAGGCCGCATATAGAAAAATCTTAGTAATAGCTGAAGACGATGGAACAGTAAGACCAAAATCTATTGAGGAATTATTTGATGGGGTAAGAAGTATACATTTCCTAAGTTATATTAGGTATCTATATTTTAATATTGGAAGAATTGCTTATTTACAGGCAAACGTATTATCTGCTTATGTTTTTCTAGCACCTGCAATTGTTGCTGGAGCAGTTACATTGGGTGTAATGCAACAAATTATAAGAGCTTTTGGACGTGTAGAAGGTTCAATGCAATATATATTAAAAGCATGGCCAACAATTATAGAATTAGCAAGTGTTTATAAAAGATTGAGAGAATTTGAATATAAATTACAAATTGAAGATGGAAAAAGTGAAAGTGAATTCAAAACATAATTAATGAAATTATCACAAGAATTATTAAATAATCTTATAGAAATAACCTCAAACTCAGCAATAGCTTGTTATCCATACATTGGTAAAAATGAAAAAATATTGGCAGATAAAGCAGCGACTGATGTAATGAGAGATCAATTAAATAAATTAAACATTAATGGCAAAGTTGTCATAGGTGAGGGAGAACTTGATGAGGCACCAATGCTTTATATAGGTGAAAAACTTGGAAATGGTGAAGGTCCTGAATTAGATATAGCTGTTGACCCAGTTGAAGGTACAAATTTTGTTGCAAAAAACCTTCCAGGTTCCATGTCAGTATTAGCTGTTGCAGAAAAAGGTAATTTGTTTACCGCACCAGAAACGTATATGCATAAAATTGCTTCGGGTAACCATATTCCAAAAGGATCAATAGATATAGATTTTACAGTAGAAAAAAATATTAATATTTATTCTGAATTAACAAATAAAAAAAAATCAGAAATTACTGTTTGTATTCTGAATAGACCTAGACATAAAGAAATTATAAGTGAATTACAAAGGCTAAATGTAAATTTAAAGCTTATTAACGACGGAGATGTCTCTGGTGCTTTACTTGTTTCAGATAGAAAATTTAGTGTAGATATTTTTATGGGCATTGGTGGAGGTCCGGAGGGCGTAATAGCAGCAGCAGCCTTGGACTCATTAGGATGTAATTTTCAAGGAAGATTTTTATTTAAAACAGCTGAAGACAAAAATCGAGCAAAAGAAATGGGTATAAGAGATTTAAATAAAAAATATGAAATTAATGAAATAGTCAAAGGTGAAAGTATTTTTTGTGCAACTGGCATTACATCTGGAGATTTAATGAATGGTGTTATTAAGAAAAATGAGAAGTTTATTACTGAGACAATTGTTACTCACAACAAAAAACGATTAGAACTAATAAAAAAAGTGGTTTCACTTACTTGATTATTTGAAAAAATTACAATAAAAGATCCTCCACTGGTCCCTTCGTCTATCGGTTAGGACACATGGTTTTCATCCATGAAAGAGGGGTTCGATTCCCCTAGGGACCGCCATTTATTTACGCCTTCTCGTAGGTGCATTAATTTTCTCCCTTAAAATAGTTAATGTATCGTAAACAAAGTTATCTTGTTTATATTTTTTAAACGTTTTTTTTTCAGCTATTTTCACATCAGACATATTATTTATATCTAAAAAATCTACTTCTGATACCAAACCAATTTTATTAAATTTTAAAATTAAAATATTATTTTTAGAGATTTTTTTAACACCCAATTTCATAAGAGATTGATTTGTTTTTTTTCTTTCAATATATATCCATATATCGTCAAATTTACTTACAGATGACGGAGGACCAATTAATTTTCGTAAATCATTTTTATTAGTCTTGTTTATTACAATTTTACTCTGCTTGTTTTCTAAAAATCTACTACCATGAACATTTGAAACTTTATTTATTGAACAATTCAGTGTAAGTAAAAAAATTGAAAATAATATTATATTTTTCATATGAACCAAGAATACTTAAATATTTACAATAATTTGATAAAATTAACTAGAAATAAAAATTTATATTTAAATCTCATAAATGAAGATACATTTTCAGACAGATTAATTATTCTTTTATTTCATTTTGGTTTTTTTTTACAA
>CACKZF010000043.1 GCA_902604565.1 uncultured Pelagibacteraceae bacterium | reverse complement strand
AAATTTTTCAAGAAAAGGAGAGATAACTGTTGTTATTTCGGAAACAAAAAAAGAAAAATTAAGTTTTAAAGAACTTGAAGAATCAGATAAAAAAAAAATTAATAAATTAATTAGAAAAATGTCAATAAAAGATATTGTGAAAAAAGTTTCAGAGGATAGAGAGATTTCTAAAAAACTTATATACAATTATTGTCTTGAAATAAAAAAATGAAAATTAAAAAAATTATCATATTATTTAGTTTTATTATTTTTACGAGTTGTGTTGGTTATTCCTCCACTGGTGTTTTAGGAACCGGAGTTTCTATTGCTTTAGATCCTAGAAGTTTAGGGACTCAAATTGACGACTCAATAATGCAACAAAATCTAAGAGCAAAATTATTATCTGCTGATAAAAGTTACATTATTTCTGTCAAAACCAAGGTACTTGATGGAAGAATATTTCTAACTGGAAAAGTAAATGCTGTTGAGGATAAACTAAAAATTACAAAGTTAGCTTGGGAAATTAAAGGGGCTAGATCTGTTAATAATGATTTACAAATTAAAGAGGAATTTAATTTCAAAAGATCTGCAAAAGATCTACTAATCACTTCTCAACTAAGAGCAGCCTTAATTGGGAGTAAAAAAATCAAAGCAGTTAATTATAATATAGATACTTATAAGAAAAAAATTTATGTTTATGGGATAGCACAAAATAAAACCGAGAGAGATGAAGTAATTAAAGAAGCTAAACAAATTTTAGATGTTGAGGATGTGGTGACAAGTATTTTTTTAGTTGATGATTTGAGAGTTGTTAAAAAATAATAAATATTTTATTTTATTTTTCATATTTAATTACACCTGCAGAATAAGCTGCAACTGATGCTAAGTCTAATATCTCTGAAGTAGAAGATCTTAATGGAGCAATTTCTATTGGTTGAGCTAGGCCTATTAACAATGGACCAACAACTTTAGCACCTCCCAATGATTTCATAATTTTATAAGAAATTGCTGCGCTATGTTGACCAGGCATTATTAAAATATTTGCACTTCCTACTATTTCTGAAAATGGATACAAATCGGAGTATTCATCATTAAGAGCAACATCTGGCTGCATGTCACCATCAAATTTAAAATCCACTTTTCTATCCTTTAATATTTCTACAGCATCTCTTATGTGTTTTGTCCTACTAGTTATTGGTTGCCCAAATGTTGAATGAGATAAAAATGCTACCTTAGGATCAAATCCAAATAATCTAGCAACTCTTGCTGATGACATTGCTATATCAGCTAATTCTTCAGAAGAAGGATACTCATTAACTGACGTATCACCAATAAAAACAGTTCTGGCTTTACTTACCACCATATTTAATCCAAACATGATTTCTCCTTTTCTAGGAGGGATTACTTTTTTAATTTTTTCAAGTGATTGAGAATATCTTCTAGTATTACCTGTTACCATTGCATCTGCATCACCACATGCAACCATACATGAAGACCAAATAACTCTGTCATTTCTAATCATTCTATCACAATCTCTCTCGAGTAAACCTTGGTTTCTATGCAATTTTTTAAAAAGAAATTTTACATACTTTGCTCTCAATTTTTTATCAGTAGAATTTACGATTTTAATATCTAGGTTTTCTCTATAACCAATTTCTTTTAGTCTTTGTTTAACAACATTCTCTTTCGCAACAATTATTGGAGTTCCTAGACCACCATTTTTAAATGCAATTGCAGCCTTAAGTGTATTTTCATCTTCACCATCTGCAAATACAACAGTTTTTTGATTTTTTTTAACTTTAGAATTTATCCCTTGAAGAATAGTTACTGATGGATCCAATCTTTGTTTCAATTGTTCAGAGTATAAGTTAAAATTTTCGATTTTTTTTCTAGCGACTCCACTTTTTATTGCAGCTTTTGCCACCGCTACTGGGATTACACTTATTAATCTTGGGTCAAAGGTAGATGGAATAATGTAATCTTTACCATATTTGGGTCTATCCCCTCCCATTGCTGCAGCTACTTCATCGGGAACTCTTTCCCTAGCTAGTTTAGCAATTGCATTAGCTGCAGAAATTTTCATTTCTTCATTAATTGTTTTTGCTCTTACATCAAGTGCTCCTCTAAATATATAAGGAAAACCTATTAAGTTGTTAACCTGGTTTGCATAATCTGATCTACCAGTTGCTATAATTGCATCTTTTCTAATCTTATAAACTTCCTCCGGTAAAATTTCTGGATCTGGATTAGCGCATGCAAATATAATTGGGTTTTTTGCCATTTGTTTAATCATTTCTTTTTTGAGGATACCTGCTGATGATAGTCCTAAAAAAACATCGGCATGTTTTAATGCATCACTTAGAGTTGTATGTTTTGTTTTTTTTGCATATTTTAATTTCCACTTATTTAATCCTTTTCTGTCCAAACTAATTACACCTTTGCTATCAATCATTGTTAAATTTTGTTTTTTTACACCCAATTTTATAAATAGATCTGAGCAAGCCATAGCTGATGCCCCAGCACCGTTTACAACAACTTTTATTTTAGAAATTTTTTTTTTTGTAATATGTATTGAATTAATGAGTGCTGCTGATGTTATAATTGCTGTTCCATGTTGGTCATCATGAAATACCGGTATATCAAGTATTTTTTTTAAATTTTCCTCAATTATAAAACACTCTGGGGCAGCAATATCCTCAAGATTGATACCTCCAAAACTTACAGCAAAATTTTTTATACTATTAACTATTTCTTCAGGATCTTTACTATCAATTTCTAAATCAATAGCATCTATATCTGCAAATCTTTTAAATAATACCGCTTTACCTTCCATTACAGGTTTTGATGCAATTGCTCCTAAGTTACCCAATCCTAAAATTGCAGATCCATTACTTATCACTGCAACTAAATTTCCTTTGGTAGTATAATCATATGCTCGCTCTGGATTTTTAAAAATTTCTTTAACTGGAGCTGCTACGCCTGGAGAGTATGCTAAAGCCAAGTCTCTTTTTGATGTCATCGGTTTTGACGAATTTATCTCAATCTTGCCAGATTTATTTGAATTATGAAATTCAAGAGCCTCTTTATCTGAATAATGTTCAATTTTGTTTTTTTTCATTAGGTAAATTAAATATACTATTAAGGTAAATTTAAGACTAATATGATTTATGAACCTCATTAAGTCAACAAGCACATTTAGTCTATTTGTTTTATTAAGTAGGGTTCTTGGTTACATAAGAGATTTTTTCATAGCAATATATCTTGGTTCGGGACCTTTAGCAGATGCTTTTTTTGTAGCCTTTAGAATTCCAAATACTTTTAGAAGATTATTTTCAGAGGGAACTTTTAATGCTGCATTTGTTCCATCTTATTCATCAGAACTTCTTAAATCAAAAAAAAATGCAAATACTTTCGCAAGTACTATTTTTAATCTATTACTATTAGGCTTGTTCTTTACGATCTTAATAATTGAAATATTCATG
>CACKZF010000042.1 GCA_902604565.1 uncultured Pelagibacteraceae bacterium | reverse complement strand
AAGAGCCGGTCTAGACCAACCAAAGTTTTTAAAGGTAATACCAATTATACCAAATGATAATAGTCCAATAAAATCATACCAGTCCCTATTAATATTAAATGTCGCAAAAAATATTAAACAAACCATCACAGGTGCAAGTATGTAATATGGAACTAAAGTGAATTTAGAAATTTGAGATGAAAAACCCATACAAATCCCAGCACCTAAAATATTTGCAATAGCTAATGACCAAATCATTAGATAGGTAAGATCTAGGTTTGTCGTTACCATATCTAAACCAGGTTCAATTCCAATTAGAACAAAACCTCCAAGCAATAAAACCTTATTACCAGAACCAGGTATTCCAAAAATTAATGTTGGAATTAATGCTCCACCCTCTTTAGCATTATTAGCAGACTCAGGTGCTATAACACCTCGGATATCACCTTTACCAAATTGAGAAGTATCTTTTGTTGTTTGTTTTAAGTGACTATATGCAATCCAATCAACTACTGTTCCTCCTAAACCTGGTAAAGCTCCAACTAGACAACCAAGAGTAGAACAACGTAAAACTAAAAACCAATTTTTTACAACATCTTTTAAACCTGTGAACCAACCTTTTTTAGTATTAAGTGATTTTGCAATTGAACCTTTTGAATCAAGTAGGCCAACTATTTCTGGAATTGCAAACAATCCTAGTCCAACAACAACAAGAGGAACACCCTCTAAAAGATATAATGTATCAAATGTATATCTAGGATCTCCTGTAATTGGAGCAGTTCCAATTGATCCAATAATTAATCCTAAAAAACAAGAGGCAATACCTTTAAATAAATTGTCACCTGTAAGAGCACCAACCATTAATAAAGCGAGAACTACTAATAGAAACTGTTCTCCAAATCCAAACGCCATTATAATTGGAATGGCGTAATAAATAGATATTGATAATATAAATGCTCCAAAGATACCCCCAAGTAATGAAGCACTAAAGGCAGCGCTCAAAGCTCTTGCTGCCATACCTTTTTTAGAAAGTGGAAAACCATCCATCACTGTTGCTTGAGATCCTGCAGTGCCAGGTACTCCCATAAGCACAGCAGGAAAAGTATCTGAAGTTGTCGTAGGTGCCAAAACTCCAATCATCATTGCAAGAGCATGTGAAGGTTCCATTGTAAAAACAAAAGGTAAAACAAGGGCTAAGCCTGAAGTTCCACCCATACCTGGGAGGATACCAACAATTAAACCAAGTAATGTACCTGCAAATAGAAATGCTAAATGAGTAGGCTCAAAAAGTTGAAAAAGTGCAGCTAATAATTGTTCCATAAAAAAAGCTGCTAGCTATTAGCTAGCAGCACTTTTTTTATTTGTTCTATTGAACTCTATATGTGAATTTATGTTTCTTTAAAGCTGCATTTAATTGCTTTTTAGTAGTATCAGAAAATACTGCAGCCTTTTTGATAATTTCACCAGCTTCTTCTCCTATGATTAATGGAAATGGTCCAAGAGCTTTTACAGCTTTAGCCTTAAACTCTGGGTCATTTGTCATTTTAATAGCTGCATCTCTGTATGCTTTTACTATTTCATCGGATGCATCTGCTGGAAGCATCATTGCTTTAGATGCTTGAGACCATGCAGCACCTATTGCATAGTATGCTTCTAGGTCATCACCCTCAAGTTTTTTACCATTTACCTTCTCATACATTTCAGGAAATGTAGGTGCATTTGGTGCCAAAGGATTTCTAGAAACTGAACCGTCAGCTCCAATAATTCCTAATGTCATTAAATCTACAACTTTTCCTTTTTCTATTTCAGGCTTAACTTTTTTAACATAATTTGCTGCACCATGTGAACTTAGATGAATTTCACCCCTTAGGAATGCTTGATAACCTCCAGAAGATGAAAGACCAGGTATAGGTTTAGCTCCTTTGATACCAAGTTTCTCATAAATCCATATGTGAAATAAATCTGCAGATGCAGGAGTTTTCAATGCATAAAGAACCAATTTTCTTTCTTTAATTTTTGATAGATCGTGAGGCTCAGCTAAGTCTGAACGTGTGAACCAATGAGTATTTTGTGGTAACAAAACTACAGGTCGGTATTCACTAAGATTATATTTAACAAGTGGATTTCCAGTCGCAACATTAACTATAACAGATGTTGAGCATCCAAAAATAAAAGTTCCATCTGCTTTTGCATTTTTTTCAAAATAATTTGAACCTTTAATAGCTCCACCTCCTGGTATGTGCATGATTTGAACATCTGGATTTCCAGGTAAATATTTTTTTAAGAAAGGTTGAATAAATCTCGCAAATCTACTCGTACCTCCACCTTCTTTAAATGGCACAACCCATGTAACTGTTTTGCCTGCGAAATTCACATCTGCATTTCCAATGGATACAAACGAGAATAACGACATTATTATTAATATTAGAATTTTACGCATAATTTCCCCCCTTGAGAATATTGTTAGAGATAGTATAACGTGTTCATTATGGGTCTTTCAACTAATTATATTTTTACATCCTCAAGAATTGTAAAAATGACGTTTTTGGTTAGAAATTTATCTATTTGACTAATATAAAAGCAAAAAACATGTCTAAAACAAGAAATTCGATATCAAAAGTATTTGATTTAAATGCTATAGAACCAAAGCCCAGAACTAAATCACAACTATGGTTGAAAGATGTGGGTTTTGATGAAGGCCCTTGGTACCACGAAAGAATGGGACTTCGTGAATTAGAAGACTTTCTAGAGGTTGCTGGTAACAGGATTGACCATGTTAAAATTGCAACAATGCAAGTTCTGGGACATCCAAAGGAATGGTTGGAACGTAAAAATGATCTTTACAAAAAACACTCAATAGAGCCTTACTTGGATCATGGTTATTTTATAAAAGCTTTTAAAAAGGGAAAAGTAAATGAAGCAATTGATGTTGCGGCAGATTTAGGATTTTCTGCAATGGAATTCATGAATACATTTGGAGACATCCCTGAAAATCAAATTAAAGCTTGGTGCAATCATGCGATTAAAAATGGAATGAATATAATTTATGAACATCATCCAGAAAGCGGATGGGATAAAACAAAAAAAAATACTCCTGCAACATTAAAACAAATTGTTGAAAGCGCTGAACCTTTTTTTGAATATGGAGCATTTTCAATGCTTATTGATCATGAAGAAATTGAACTTCATGATAGTAAGTCAAATGTACTAGCTGGAGTGCTCGAACACTTTGGTAAAAATAAGGTTGCATTTGAAGTTACTTCACCAAAGGAAGCTGAAGTGAGATGGTATTCAGATATACTTAATTATTTTGAACTTTTTGGTACAGATTGCAATTTAACTAATATTATGCCCAGCCAAGTAATGCTAATTGATCCGTTAAGATCTGGAGAGAGACCTGCTGAAATTTTATTTGATAAGTACCCAGAATTAATTTCAGTGAAAGATAAATAAGTTAATTCTTTCTAAAAAAATATTTTAAGTCCTTTGTGTCTACCAATTTCACCACGAGGGCATGAGTTATTTTCATGATTATTTATGCTAAT
>CACKZF010000041.1 GCA_902604565.1 uncultured Pelagibacteraceae bacterium | reverse complement strand
ATGCTCTACATCAATATTCGTAATTATTTCATTTTTAACTTTTGCTTTTATTAGTATTGTTTCAGTCAATAATTCATTGCTTGAAAAAATAAATATTATTAATAAAAAGAGTACTGTTTTTTTTAACATTTATCTATTTCTAACAAGTGTATCTGCAGATCCTCTTACTTCTGTAAAAGGTATAAATCTTATCAAAAATTTTAAACTTGCGTCCGGTACAAGGTTTCCATCATTATAAAATGTTTTGTTGTATTCAAAAGATGCAGATAAACAATCTGTTTTATATTCATAAGCTAATCTGTAAAATTGAGTAAAATCTGTTTTTAAATCCTTAGCTGTGTTAAATTGCAAGTAATGATCATTTCCTAATTCCAAAGATGTTGCATTAGATATTGATTCACTATCTCCAAGTTCGTGGTTTTCAGTTACATACTCAAATGTCGTTATCACTTTATTTGACCCTAATTTCGCAGATATGGCGTCATAATTTGAAAAATCTAAGTCTCTATCATAGGAAAAGTTGTATTCTAAATTGATATTTTTGTTTGGAATATAATTAACACTTCCAACTATTTCTGATCGGGTTTGATCTAATCCTTTTGGCATTGACATATTTTTTTTGTCTTTAATAACATTTCCAACGTTAAAGCTAAAAATCCTTTCATTTTCAAAATCTTGCTTTTCAAATTCTAATCCTAAGGTTAAGGATCTGCCTTCCTCTACCATATCATTTCTACCTATTCTACTATTTGAATATAGACTATTATAGTTTAGTCTAACTGTATCTGATGATATATCTCTTCCATTCGTTGGGCTGAAATTAAATTGTATTTTAGGTGTAAGATAATTTGTACTTTGAGGTAATTTTTTTTGTAATGGAAATTTTGTATTCAGAGAAATAGTTGAAAATAGCTCATGATCACCATTTTTTTCAAAATTATCAGAATTTTTAGAGTAAGTGTTATAATTTTTTAGTAAAAAATTATAATTTGAAACTAAACCTTTATTTGTAAAAAAATCAAACGAATTAAAATTAAAATCATTATTTAACTGCGCTTCATAAATATTTGTATTATAATTCTTCTGATATCCATTTGAGCTAAAATTAAAATTACCATCATAACTTTCATCCAAATCAATACTTTTAGAAAAATTAAATTCAGGGAAAATATATTGATATTTGTCATTATCACTTGAAACGGTCAAATCTTCGAACATTGTTACGGTTGAGCTAAAGCTAGTATCATCATCAATTTTATTATTAATTGTTAAAAAAGAACTTAAAGTACTAGGGTCTATATTTGCCATTAGTGAATTTGTGTCACTTATACTTTTAAAATTATGAATTTTAAGATAATTATCATTTGTTACATTTTGAAATTGAAAAGAGTATGAAGATTTATCGGTGAAATCACCTTTTAAATCTATGAAAGCGTGAGTATTGGTATTTTTTTCGTCTTGATTAAAACTAAAATCTGAAATTAATTCTGATTTTTCAAAAGATTGTCTATATTCTGACTGAAGAATAAAATCATTATCTGAGTAAATTTTAGGATTGAATGTCATATCTTTCGAGTCTGATAACACATAAAAATAAGGAATATTTATAGATCTCCCTAGATTTGTAGAATTAGAATACACAGGTGTTAAAAATCCAGATTTTCTTTTTACAGATGGGTCTGGGTGATTAAAGTAAGGTAGAAAAAATACTTTTTTATCAAAAACTTTAAGCCATGAATCTTTATATTCAAAAAGTTGTTTTTTTTTATTGTGGGTAAATTTATCACTCTGTAGTTCCCAACCTCTACATTTTTTATTTTCAGTATTGCATGTACTAAAAACAGCTTTATTTATTACTGTTTTTTCGTCATTTGAAATAGCAGATTTCCCCTTTAATAGTGGATCATTATTTATATCACCAAAAAATGTATCAATAAAATCTACATTTACTTCTTTACCTACAATTTCGTTAGTTTTTAAATTAACTTTTACACGTTCAAAAATATATTCATTATAATCACTATCTATAATATTCGTTTTTTTTGATGAAATTATTTCTTCAATACTGTCAAATAAAAAACCTTCTTTAAATTTAAATATATTTTTTTTTTTATCAAAAATTGATGTATCTAATTCACTAGACATTTTCATCGAATTCCGATTGTATAATACGTTTTTGGAAATCATCTCGTATTTATTATTATAATCAATAAAAGTGTTTCCATTAGTTAAAACTATATTTTCCAATTCATTGTAAGTTGCTTTCTCACTATCTATTGATACATTATTTATTTCGTCTAAAAATTTTACATTACCAATAATTACCAATTCAGAAATTAATTTATTATATATAAATCTATCACCTATAATTGTAATATTTTGTGAAGGTATTTTTGCTGTACCTTTTTCAGAAAAAACTAAATTTCCTTCCTCTTCAATTTTTAAATTTTTAGATTCAAACAAAATTGTACTAGCTTTTAAACTTGGATTAAAAAAAATTATCCAAAACAAAAAAATATAAATCGCAAATTTTATGCTTCTAATTTTCATTTAACCTTATAGATGCAAAAGTACATAATAAAAATATTATAACATGCGGCAACCAAATAGATACTGCAACTGGTAACGTTTCATTCTTTCCAAATAAAATTGAAAAGTAATTAATATAATAAAAAACTACTGAAACTAGCACACCTATCACAATTAAAAAAAATTTAGATTTTATAAAATTTAATTTAAACATGAGTAAAGCACCAATTATGGTTGTTAAAGTAAGATATAAAGGTAAACTATATATTTTATTCAGGTGTAATTGTACCTCTGTTGCCGAATATCCTATGGATTTATAATTTTCTTTTAGTTTATTAAGTTGAAAAATATTTAATGAATTTAAATTTGAATACAAGTTTGAAATAATTTTTCCATCAAAAGTTGATAAATAGTTATATTTATTTTTATATTCTGTTTTCTTATCTTGAGAGTAAATTTTAACATTTTTTAAAACCCACATTTTTTCATCAATTCTAGCTTTTTCTGAAACTATTGTGTTTATCAGATTATAGTTTTTATCTAGCTCTGTAATTTTTATATTTTCTAAGGAATTTTTTTTATAATTTGAGGCATTGATTATGAATATATTTTCTTTGTTTTCTTTTTTTTCTTTTATCCATAAACCATCCTCGTTTACAACAGCCAAGTGATCTCCACCTTTAGAATATTGGTATTTAATATCAAGATATAAACTTTTTAGGTTTGCTGAGAATGAGTAGAAAACAACAATTAAGATTATTCCCATTACTAATGACACTAAAGAGATAATTGTAGTTATTTTAAGATTATCGACACCATGACTTCTTAGTAATTCAATTTCATCTTTGTCAAATAAATTAATAAAAAAAAACATTACTCCTAATAAAAAAATAAATGGTAAAATTTCAAATATAATTGATGGGATATTTAAAATTGTTAAAACTATTGGGAAATAAATACTACCTTCTTTGTTCTCAAAAAACTTTATTTCCTCAAAGATATTTAAAAAAAAACTCAAAAAAATAAAAATA
>CACKZF010000040.1 GCA_902604565.1 uncultured Pelagibacteraceae bacterium | reverse complement strand
ATTTCTTTATTAGGTCTTTTATTTTTGTTAGATACATTTAAGTCCTATTTAATCAATGTATTTCCAACTATAACCCCCTTTTTTGATAGCTTTTACGAAACTCTTTTAGATTTCAAACTTTTTATTAAAGATCTTGCTAACTAAATATGATTCAAAAAATTACAAAAGGTTTTACATCATTTTTTAAACTTGAGGCCGCTAGTGGAATAGTACTTCTTTTTGCAGCTGTAGTTGCATTATTTATAAGTAATTCTGAATTATCCACTTTGTATTTTTCAACATTAGAGAGATATTTATTTATTGGCATAAATAATTTTGGTCTTAAGCTTTCTGTATTACATTGGATAAATGATGCATTAATGGCAATCTTTTTCTTTTTTGTAACACTTGAAATTAAAAGAGAATTTTTACAAGGAGAGTTATCTAATATTAAACAAGCCTTGCTTCCTATTATAGCAGCAGTTGGTGGAATGTTAATCCCTGCTTTAATATATGTTTTTATAAATTTAGGAGATGGAGAAACATTAAAAGGTTGGGCAATACCATCAGCTACAGATATAGCCTTTTCTTTAGGTGTATTATCATTATTGGGTAAGAGAGTGCCTCTCTCATTAAAGGTATTTTTAACAGCTTTGGCAATTATAGATGATTTAGGGGCAATAGTTATTATTGCTTTATTTTATTCTGGTGATTTAAGTATTAAATATTTATCTCTTATGTTGTTAGTATTTATTGTTCTATTAGTTTTAAATAAATTTAATATAAAAAAATTTCTACCCTATCTTATTGTCGGAATTTTCTTATGGGATTTTACTCATAACTCAGGAATTCATGCAACTATTGCGGGCGTATTACTTGCAATGACGATCCCTCATAGAAAAAAAGATAAGGATTTTTCACTTTTAATTAAAGTAGAACATGCAATAAGTCCTTATGTTGCTTTTGGAATAATGCCTATATTTGCCTTTGCTAATGCAGGTGTATCTTTGGAAGGTTTATCTTTTTCATCATTACTAAATAAAGTTCCATTAGGAATAGTTTTAGGTTTATTTGTTGGAAAACAATTAGGAGTTTTTGTTTTTTCATACATAGCAATAAAATTAAAAATTGCCCAAATGCCAAGTAATACAAGCTGGTATAATTTTTATGGAGTTGGAGTTTTGACAGGAATTGGTTTCACAATGAGTTTATTTGTAGGAAACTTAGCATTTGCTGAAAGTATGCAATATATGGATGGTGTTAAAATTGGAGTTTTAACTGGGTCATTATTATCCACTTTATTTGGCTATTTTTTAATATTACTAACACCAAATAAATAATTAAAATAATGAAAAACCTATTAATATTTGGGATTACTATAATAATGTTTTTTTTTAAGAGTTCATCACAAGCAGATTACGAAAAAATCTTTTTTGATTTTAAAATAAACAGTATAAATGGTGATATAATAGACTTAAACGAGTTTAGAGGAAAACCTGTTCTAATGGTAAATACTGCAAGTTATTGTGGATTTACAAAACAATATGACGATATGCAAGAGCTATGGGATACATATCGAGACAAAGGTTTAATTGTGCTTGGAATACCATCAAATTCTTTTAACCAAGAGAAGAAAAATAACAATGACGTAAAAGAATTTTGTAAAGTCAATTTTAATATTAACTTTCCACTTAGCGAAATAACTGAAGTCAAAGGATCTAATGCACATGAAATTTATAAATGGGCTAAAGAAAATTACGGAAAATCTGCTGTACCAAAATGGAATTTTTATAAAATATTAATAAATAAAAATGGTAAAGTTGAAGATACTTACGCATCTTTAACTAATCCAAAGTCAAATAAAATTGTTAAAAAAATAGAAAGCTTATTAAATTAAAACAGTCAAACCGTCGTGTGCAGGAATTACATTTTTTGGTAACATTTTTTTTATTTGATTGTAATCAATTTCATTACTTAAATTAGTTAATATTACTCTTTTTGGTTTAATTTTATTAACAATATGTAATGCATCTTCCAAATTAAAGTGAGTTGGGTGAGAATTGTAACCTAGACAGTCTACAATAAAATATTTTAATTTTTTTAAATATTTTAAATCTTTATTTTTTATTTTTTTAACATCGGGAACATATGCACATTTATCATTTATGATATAACAAATACTTTTTATAGATCCATGATCAACTTTTAATGATTTTATAATAATTTTTTTTTTATTATCATTAAATATATGTTTTTGCTTTAAAGGTTTGGCATCTAATATTGAAGGATAATTATTATAACTTTTAAAACAATACTCAAATGAGTCTTTTAAATAATTTCTTGTGAGTTTATCTGCATAAATTGGTATTTTTTTTTTAAATTTAAGAGAAAAAACACGTAATTCATTTATACCGTGTGTTTGGTCTGCGTGTAAATGAGTATAAAAAACTTTATCAATATTATTTATATTGTTTTGTAACAATTGTGATTTTATATCTGGTGATGTGTCAATAAGTATATTTAAATTTTTAGATCTAATTAATGCTGAACATCTAGATCTTATATTTTTTTTATTTTTTGGGTCACAGTTTCCATAATAACCATCAATTCTAGGTATACCTAAAGAACTGCCACATCCTAAAATAGTAAATTTTAAGCTCATGTCTTAAAAAATAATCTATTGAAATTATCAGTAGTTATTTTGTCAAGTTTTTTTGCCTCAATATTTTTTAATTCTGACAATTTTTTTAGAGTATATCTTACATATGACGGTTCATTTTTTTTACCTCTCATTGGTTCAGGTGCTAAAAAAGGACTATCTGTTTCAATTAATAATCTTTCAAGAGGTAATTCTTTAAATGTATTTTGAAGATCAGTGCTATTTTTAAATGTTATAATCCCACTAGCTGAAAAATAAGAGTTAAATTCCATTAATTTTCTGGCAAAAGTTAATGATCCTGTGAAACAATGCATCAGAATTTTTAAGTTGTTGTTAGATTTTTTTATTATTTCATACGTTTCAGTTTCAGCATTTCTTGAATGAACTATTAAGGGTATATCTAATTCTAAGGCAGCATCGATATGATTCTCAAAACTTTTAATTTGTTTATCCTTATCACTGTTATTATAATAGAAATCTAAACCTGACTCGCCTACTCCAATAATTTTATCATGTGACTTGATTTTTTTAATTATTTCATCTTTTGATAACTGATCAGTATTTGTTTCATGAGGATGTATACCAAAAGTACCAAATATCATTTCATCTTTATCAACAATTTCTAAAATTTTTGGAAAACCTTTTATTGTTGTTGAAATTGTTAATACTTTATTTATACCTTCCTTTTTGCATCTTGATAAAACATCCTGAATATTTTGATTAAGAGGTTCGTGATCTAAGTGGCAATGTGAATCAATCATTTTTTTCAATCTTTTTAAATAATATATCTAATTTACTTAATCTAAGCCCTTTTTTTAAATAATTATTGTCCTTAATTGTTTCAAAATTAATCTTATCTTCGCTTATACTAAATATTTCTAAGACTTTGAGGGATGAATTTGGTATTATTGGATAAAGTAATATAGTTACTTTTCTTATTAGCTCCAGAGCAACATAAATTATAGTATTCATTCTTGGTTTATCA
>CACKZF010000039.1 GCA_902604565.1 uncultured Pelagibacteraceae bacterium | reverse complement strand
TAAATCTTTAGACCCTAAGATTAAAAGAGCTATAGATTTTGCTTACAAACGGATACTCAAATTTCATTCTTTACAAAAAACTACAGATATCTTTTATAAAGATAATCTTAATAATAAAATTGAGTATAAATATTTACCAATTCAATCGGTTGGTATTTATGTCCCAGCAAACTTACCATCAACACTATTGATGAATGCTATACCAGCAAAAATTGCAGGTGTTAAAAGAATTGTACTAGCAAATCCAAAAAATAATGGAAAATTAAATCCTGCCGTTTTATATGCAGCAAAAAAATTAAGAATTAGTGAAATTTATTCAATGGGAGGCGCACAAGCTATTGGTAGTTTGGCTTATATTCAAAAAGTAAATAAAATTGTTGGACCGGGCAATATCTTTGTTGCTGGAGCTAAAAGGCAGGTTTTTGGAGATGTAGGTATTGAAGGAATGATTGCTGGCCCATCTGAAATAACAATATTAGCAGATAGTAAAACCAATTTAAATGAAGTTACTACATCTATGATTGGGCAAGCAGAACATGACTCAAATTCTCAATGTATCTTGATCACTAAAAATTCTAATTTGATAAACAAATTTAAGAAAGACTTAGAATTAAAATTAAAAGATTTACCAAGAAAAAATATTGCATCTAATAGCATTAAAAATAATGGACTAATTCTAAAAGTATATAATGATAGACAAATTATTGATGCAATTAATGAGATAGCTCCTGAACACTTAGAAATAAATGTTAGCAATTATAAAAAGTATAAGGATAAAATTTTTAATGCTGGAAGTATCTGTATAGGAAAATATTCTCCTATGGCATTAAGCGACTATGCTGTTGGGACAAATCATGTATTACCAACTAATTCGTCAGCTAAATTTTCGTCAGGCTTAAGTTTAAGTGAATTTTATAAAAAAATTAGCCTTATAACTCTTTCAAAAAAAGGTGTTGAGAAAATAGGAGAATACGCTACACATCTCGCTGAGTATGAAGAATTAAAAGGTCATGCTTTGAGTATAAAATCTAGAATAAATAAGGAGTAACAAAATTTGTCGAAACAAGATTTATTGGAATTTAAAGGTAAAGTAATCGATCTATTACCTAATGCCATGTTCCGAGTAAAGCTTGAAAATAATCATATTGTTACAGCTCACACAGCTGGAAAGTTAAGGAAGAATAGGATTAGAGTTCTTCAAGGTGATAATGTAACAGTTGAAGTAACACCTTATGATTTGACAAAAGGAAGAATTATTTTTAGGTTTTAAATAATGGCTTCGTAGCTCAGTTGGTAGAGCAGAGCCCTGAAAAGGCTTGTGTCGCTGGTTCGAGTCCCGCCGAAGCCACCATTTTAGAAATAAAACCGTGTAGCAAAAATGCTTGCATTCAATTTTAAAATCTAATAACTATCCCGCTAGCTGAAGTTTAGCTAAGTTTAATATAATAAAGAAAGAGTAAAAAAAAAGTATGAGTACATTAAAAGGAAAAGTAAAGTGGTTCAACGGTAAGAAGGGCTATGGGTTTATAGAAAGAGAAGACGGAGAAAAAGATTGTTTCGTTCATGCAAGCGCAGTTCGTGAAGCAGGACTTCGTTTTTTGAATGAGAACGACGCTGTAGAATTTGAAATTCAGGATGGAGACAAAGGTCCAAGCGCAGTGAATTTAAAGAAAACTTCTTAAAATTTATTTCATTTAAAATTTTGTATAGGAATAAAATTAGGTAAATCCTATGAATATTCCTATACAATACTTACTTGCATTTTAAGTCTAAAATGCTATTTAACCTCCATGATTAAAAATAGTAAAATTTTCGTATCTCATAAAAGACATCATTTTCATGCTGGCTTGCAGCTAGCTATTTAACTATTTTAAAATTTAAATTTAACTCTAATTAGTATAAAACAACAATAGGCCCTGGTGGTGAAATGGTTATCACGAAAGTTTGTGGAACTTTAGTTTTTGGTTCAATTCCAAGCCAGGGTACCAAAAAATGAATAAAGAAAATAAATTAATACCTGGGTTGCCCTCAGGATTTGAAGATCGTTGGGATAAGAAACTTCTTCTCAAAAAAAAGCTATTATCAGTAATTGAGAATAATTTTATTAAGTTTGGTGCTGAACCACTCGAAACACCATCGTTCGAAATAAGTGAAAATATAGGATCTTTTCTAGCAGAAGATGAAGCTAATCCTATGTCTGATGTGTTTTCATTTAAAGATGGAGATAAAAGTATTACTCTTCGATATGACTTATCTAGTCCTCTAGCAAGATTTGTCGCTCAAAATAATCAAGAATTACCGTCAATTTATAAAAGATATGCTATTCAAAATGTATTTCGTAACGAAAAGTCTGGCAATGGAAGATATAGAGAATTTTTGCAGGCAGATTTTGATATTGTAGGAAATGTTAGTTCATCACAAGCTAACGCTGAACTTTGTAACTTAATTTCAGCAACACTTTTAGAATGTGGATTAAAGAAAGATCAGTTTACAGTCAATGTAAGTAATAGAAAAATAGTTCAAGGCTTGCTAAATGAATTAAAAATAACTGAGGAAAAACAATTAAAAGTTATTAGGGCAATTGATAAACTTGATAAGCCTGGATTTGGAATAAAAGGTGTAGAGGACCTTTTGAGAAAGGAAAGAAAAGACACTAGTGGTGCTATTACAAAAGGTGCAGAATTAAATGATAAGCAGGTTTCTAAAATATTAGATTATTTAAAAATTAAAGATTTAAATGAACTGAAACAAAATTTAAAAAACTCACTATCACAAGAAGGAATCAAGGAATTAGAAGACTTTTTTGAGGTCCTTGGATATGGATCAAACTTAGATCAAGTCAAAACCAACTTCACAATTGTCAGAGGCTTGGCGTATTATTCTGATTTTATTGTTGAAACTAATTTAAATTTTAAAGTTACAAATAACAAAGGTAAAGAGGTAGATATAGGGAGTATTTGTTCAGGCGGAGCCTATGCACAACTTATATCAAGATTTAAAGGAGTGGATATTCCAGGTACAGGTATAAGTTTTGGTGTAGATAGACTTTTGTTTGCATTAATGCAATTAAAGCAGTTTCAATTAGATGAACAAAAACCAGTTTTAGTGTGTGTGATGGATCAAAAATACTTAAAAAATTACTACGAAATTTTAGATCTTTTAAGACAAAACAATATTAATTCAGAAATATTTTTAGATTCCAAAAAAAATCTAGGTAAGCAGCTTACTTTTGCAAACAAACGCCAATTACCAGTTGCAGTAATATGTGGAGAAAATGAATTTAAAGATAATACAGTGACCATTAAAAATTTAAAGGGTGTAAAGGGTGAGAACAACAAAACAATTCCCATGAAAGATTTAATCGATGAAGTCAAAAAACTTATCTGAAAATATACTTAAATCTTTAAAATCAAGTGGATTTAATTATATAGATTTAGATACAGTAATTCCAACCAATTTAATTCTTGAGAGATCTGGGGAGTCGTTTAGAAGTTTAATTTTTTCATTTATGGATCAGAATGGAAAGGAAATTTGTTTAAGACCTGATTTAACGATTGCTTCTTGCATCAAATATCTTAATCAAAAAAAAGTGGGATCTTCAAAAGTATATTATAATGGTCAAGCATTCAGAAAAGTTCAGAAAAAAAATGAAAAAATTATTAGAGACCAGATAGGTTTCGAGATCATAGGATCCAAAGATGAAAAGAAAGATGATATGCAAATAATAAATACTGGTATTAAAGTTTTAAATAAATATAGATACAAGTCTGGCAGTATAACAATTGGAAATATAGAAATTTTTCACTTATTGATAAACAAATTAGATATTCCAAAAAGGTGGAAACTTAGATTGCAAAGACATTTTTGGCGAGAAACTTATTTTAATGAATTGCTAAGGCGTTTAGAGACCAATTCAGATGTTGATGAAACCATAGTTGAGTTAGATAAAAAAAGATATTTTAAAATGTTTAAACAAAATCAAAATAGA
>CACKZF010000038.1 GCA_902604565.1 uncultured Pelagibacteraceae bacterium | reverse complement strand
TGTGGAGAGACAGTTGTTTTAGCAACAGTTGTTGGTGCAAAGAAAGTAAATCCAGATATGGATTATTTTCCATTATCAGTTAATTACCAAGAAAAATATTATGCAGCTGGAAAGATACCAGGTGGATATTTTAAAAGAGAAGCTAGACCTACTGAAAGTGAAACACTTATCTCAAGATTAATTGACAGACCTATCAGACCACTGTTTCCTGATGAGTTTAAAAATGAGGTGCAGCTCTTACCTACGGTAATATCCTATGATAAAGAGAATGAAGCAGATATTTTATCTATTATTGCATCCTCAGCAGCTTTAGCAATCTCAGGAATGCCTTTTATGGGTCCAGTTGGAGCATCTAGAGTCGGCTTTATTAAAGGAAAATACGTACTTAATCCATCAAAAAAAGATCTCGAAGATTCTAAACTAGATTTAGTAGTAGCCGGAACTAAAGATGCTGTTTTAATGGTTGAGTCTGAAGCAAATGGTTTAACAGAGGAAGAAATGTTGAATGCTGTTAAATTTGGACATGAAAATTTCCTTCCAATAATTGAAATGATCGAAGATCTTGCGAAAGAATGTAGAAAGCCAGAGTGGACAGTTGAGAAAAAAGATCTTTCAGAGATAAAAAAGAAATTAGAAGAAGAATTTACTGAAGATTTGAAAAAAGCCTTCTCTACAAGAGATAAGCAAGATAGATCAAATCAAATTTCTGAAATTACTGAAAAAGCTAAAAAATTATACGAGGAAAATGAGGCTTACACTGATTTAGATGTAAATTCTCAACTTAAAAATTTGGAAAAATCCATCGTGAGAACTGATATTCTTAAAAATAAAAATCGTATTGATGGAAGAGGTCTAGCAGATGTAAGACCAATTATGTGTGAAGTTGGAATTTTACCTAGAGTTCATGGTTCGGCTTTATTTACAAGGGGCGAAACGCAGGCCATAGTTACAACCACACTTGGGACTTCAGATGATGAGCAAAGAATAGAGAGTTTAGATGGTCTTCAAAAAGAAAGATTTATGTTACATTATAACTTTCCTCCATTCTCAGTTGGGGAAACAGGAAGGATCGGAACAGGTAGAAGAGAAATAGGTCATGGTAAATTAGCATGGAGAGCAATTAACTCTTCACTCCCATCAAAGGAAAGTTTTCCATATACATTTAGGATTGTATCAGAAATCACTGAGTCTAACGGTTCATCTTCAATGGCAACTGTTTGTGGAACTTCACTTGCTCTTATGGATGCAGGCGTTCCTATTAAAGAGCCAGTTGCTGGAATTGCAATGGGTTTAATCAAAGAAGGTAATGATTTCTCTGTACTATCAGATATTTTAGGTGATGAAGATCACTTAGGAGATATGGATTTTAAAGTTGCAGGTACTAAAGATGGGATCACATCATTACAAATGGATATTAAGATTACAGGAATTACATTTGAAATAATGGAGCAGGCATTAAATCAAGCAAAAGATGGTAGAGTTCATATTTTGGGTGAAATGAATAAAGCATTAGATAAATCTAGAGATAATGTTGGAAAACATACTCCAAAAATGGAAAAAATTACGGTTGATAAAAAAGATATTGCTGCAGTCATTGGAAAAGGTGGAGCAACAATTAGAGAAATTGTCGAAAAATCTAGTGCTAAAGTTGATGTAAATGATGAAGGTGTAGTAACAGTTGCTGCTCCAGATGAAGAGTCGAGAAACATTGCTATGCAAATGATTAAAGACATAACAGCTAAAGCTGAATTAAATAAAATTTATAACGGAAAAGTTATGAAAATTATGGAATTTGGAGCATTTGTTAATTTCTTAGGAAAACAAGATGGACTTGTTCACATTTCTGAGCTTGCAGATAAAAGAGTTGCCAAAGTAACAGATGTTGTCAAAGAAGGTGACGAGGTAAAAGTAAAAGTTATTGGATTTGATAGAGGAAAAGTTAAATTATCGATAAAGCAGGCTGCTATATAGATAAATGTCCAACCCATTTATTTTAATTGCTAGAATACGTGTTAAAGAGGGCAAGGTTGAAGAGTATCTCAAGATAGCAAAAGAAGCTGATGATGCTGTTAATGCATCAGAGCCAGACATGCTTATTCATACTTTTGATCAAGATCCAACTGATTCTTTAGAGTTTACTTGGAGTGAAGTTTACCGTAATAGTGAAGCTATGCTGCATCATCTAAATAATGCCCCAGTCCAAGCTTATGTTGAAAAGCACAACAAAATTGCCGATAGATTCGAAATAGAGGTCTATGGAAATATTACGGAAGAGACTATCAAGGCAATTAAAGATACAAATATACCTTTCAAGCATTTTAAAACTACTAATGTTGGTTATATTAGAAAAATATAATTACTAACTCTCCGGGACAAAGAGCAAGCAAAGACCGTTGCTACAATATCTTTTTCCACCATCAGGTCCATCATTGAATACATGGCCGTGATGAGCGCCACAATTTGCACAACTATATTCAGTCCTTTTCATACCAAAAGAATAATCAGTTTTTGTTACAAATGCACCAGGAATTGCCTCGGTGAATGATGGCCAACCAGTTCCACTATCAAATTTTGCAGTGGATTCAAATAGTTTCACACCACAATTAGCACAATGATACGATCCTTTTCTTTTCTCATAATTTAATTCACTAGTACCTGCACGCTCAGTACCTTCTTCAAACATTATTATTTTTTGCTCATTTGTAAGATCAGGATTAATTATATTGTATTCACTCTCATCTTTTTTTAATTTTTTTTTAAAACCCACTATGTTATTTGCTAATGATGTTAACGGATAAAATATGAAACCTAATATAGAAGCCCCAGCAATTTTCAAAAATTTTCTTTTCACAAAATGATTAGTTAGTTATTTATTTTTTTTTCCAAGCTTATTTATTAAGAATAAAGCTATAGCAGTCAATAGGGCAAAAACTTCTAGTGCATGACCAGAGCCCTCGAGAATTAACTGAACAAAAATAAATATTATACAAACAACAAACCAAACTAAAATTAACATAATAAACTTTTAAGATATATTTTTTGGATCTGGCATACCTACTTTATTATAACCAGCATCAACATAGTGAATTTCACCTGTAACACCACCTGCCATATCGCTTAAAAGATATAATGCTGAGTTTCCAACATCGATGTTATCTACATTCCTTTTTAAAAAAGAGTGATCAGCATTCCATTTATATAAAAATTTTGCATCTCCAATAGCTGAAGCAGCCAATGTTTTTATTGGTCCTGCACTTATTGCGTTCACCCTTATTCCTTTAGCTCCTAAATCTCTAGCTAAGTATTTAACACTAGATTCTAATGCTGCCTTACAAACGCCCATTACATTGTAATTAGGGATTGCTTTATTAGCCTCATAGCTAAGTGTAATCATGCTACCACCATTTTTCATGACTTTTGAAGCTTCTTTTGCAACTTCAGTAAATGAAAAGCACGAAATCAACATACTTCTTAAAAAATTTTCTCTAGTAGTATTTAGATATTCTCCTGAGAGCTCAGATTTATCAGAAAAAGCGATTGCGTGAACTACAAAGTCTATCTCACCCCATTGAGATTTAATATCTTCAAATAATTTTATCACATCTTCTTTTTTTTCTACATCACAGCTAAAAGTAACATTAGAATTCAGTTTTTCTGCAAGAGGAACTACTCTTTTTTTTAGAGCATCACCTAGATATGTAAAAGCTAATTCAGCACCTGCTTCTGAAAGTTTTTGAGATATACCCCAAGCAATTGATCTTTCGTTAGCAACACCCATTATCAATCCTTTTTTACCCTTCATTAATGACATTTATTAAACTTTCTCAAATACTAGAGTTGCATTTGTTCCACCAAAACCAAAACTATTAGACATGACAGTATTTAATGTTGCTTCTGTTTCTGTTTTAGCAACTATTGGAAATTTTTTAGCCTCTTCATCCATTTCACTAATGTTAGCTGAGCCTGTAATGAAATTATTTTTCATCATAATTAAACAATATATTGCTTCATGAACTGATGCAGCTCCTAACGGATGACCTGATAAAGATTTGGTCGAACTAATCTTAGGAATCTCATCTCCAAAAGCATCTTTAACAGCATTTAATTCAGTAATATCTCCGACTGGAGTAGAAGTTCCATGAGTATTTATATAATCTATTTTATTTTTAGAAGTTGCCATGGCCA
>CACKZF010000037.1 GCA_902604565.1 uncultured Pelagibacteraceae bacterium | reverse complement strand
TTAATTTAAACCTATAAATCTTCTATTAGACTGCATAATGAGGCTGTAGTAAAAAATTGACATAAAAATAAAAAATCCACCAATAATAGTATTCGTAGATGGGACTTCATTAATTCCCATCCATGGTAACCACACCCAGAATATTCCACCGATTACCTCAGTAAGTGAGAGTAAAGTTAGATCAGCTGCTGGAATATTTTTTGATCCAATTGAATACAAAATCAAACCCATACATACTAGAGTTCCATGAGTAGCAAATAAGGCTTCATTTTTTCCAGTAGATAAAAAATTAGCATCGTTCGACATAAGCATTACAGCAGAAAATATGAAACAGAAAAACCCCGCAAAGGCTACAGTAGTAAATTTTGGCGTTTCTTTTCTCCATCTAAGTGAAACAGAAAAAATTGAGAAACCTAATGCAGAAATAAGTCCAAACACAAGCCCTTGCAATGAATTTTTACCAGAATTGTCAAAAGCCATTATACATATACCCGCTGCTGCAACTACAATCGCAATCCATACTGTTAATGAAATTTTTTCTTTTAAAAATAAAAATCCTAATAAAGCTGTTATAAATGGCATTGCCGCAAGACAAAGTAAAGTGATAGCTGCTGTCGTATTAGTAATTGACCATATAAATGCTATCATTGCGGTACCAAGACCAATACCTCCAATTAGGCCCGATATACCCACTTTAAAATAATTTTTATAAAACTCTTTTCCTTCCTCAAGGAACAAATACATATTAAGCAAAAGAAAAATAACTATTCCTCTTGTAAATAAATATTGCCAAGGAACTGTTTCTGGCTGATCGATGTGCCTTACAACATATGGACCAAATGACCAAAAAATACCAGCAATTAATACGATTGGGATGGCTACTTTAGGATTTTTTAAGTTTAGCATGTGCTATTTTTTTATTTAAGAAGTATGAAAATATAAATATAAATTTGTATAATAACAATCAAATAAATACTCAAATTAATGGATATTAATATTTTAAAAATAGCTTCTGATACCAAAAACAATAAACATATTCATAACTGCACTCATTCGATGAAATATAAAAGTCAAATTTGTGGTGATGAGATTGAAATTTTTTTAATTATTAAAGACAATGTTATAAAAGATTTCTCTTATCAATCTCAATCTTGCATATATTGCAATGCATCTGCAAATTTAGCTACAAAAAATTTTAAGAAAAAAAGTAAAGATAAAATTAAAAATTTTTTAAAATTATTGGATAAGTTTAATGATAAAGAAAATATTTTATTTCCAAGTGAATGGAAAGAGTTTAAAAAAATCTTTGATAAAAAAAATTATGCAAGAAAAGAATGTTTAACGCTTCCAATAAAAGCTTTAAAAAAAGTAATACAATAAATGAACAAAGATAAAGTTATAAGATCCCTTTTAGCGTTGATTTTTACAACTATAACAATTGGTGTTCTCACTTTATTAACTTATAAAACTAATTTTGGACTTTTTTTAATTGCATCATTTGGATCCTCAATGGTTCTTTTATATGGTTACCCAGAAAGTCCATTTGCGAAACCTAAAAATATATTATTCGGTCATCTAGTAACTTCAACAATTGGAATTCTATTTTATAATTTTATCCCGTTGCCAATTTATATATCAATACCTTTAGCGGTAGGTCTTGGTGTTGGATTGATGATTTTACTAGATGTAACCCACCCCCCTGCTGGAGGAAATCCTATTATAGTCATATTGGGCTCAGTATCGTTTGACTATTTGTTCTCTCCAATATTAACTGGATGTTTGATTATAATAGCCTTTGGAATTATTCTGAATAAATTCGTTGCTAAAAAGAAATACCCCTAATCAACTACTATTCGTTTGATTGATGTTCTAATTTTATGCTACACTTTCTTAAGAAAATATCTATAGAGAGATTTTAAAACATAAATATTAGGAGAAAAAATGAAAGTACTTTGCGTATTATATGATGATCCAAAAGGTGGGATGCCTAAAAGCTACCCATTGTCAGATCTTCCAAAACTAGAAAAATATCCAGATGGGATGACACTACCAAGTCCAAAAGGTAGAGATTTTACGCCTGGAGAACTATTAGGATGTGTATCTGGTGAATTAGGATTAAGAAAATTTTTAGAGAGTAACGGTCATGAGTTAGTTGTAACAAATAGTAAAGATGGAGATGGATGTGAAGCTGACAAACATATCGTTGATGCTGATATAGTTATTTCTCAACCATTCTTTCCATATTATTTAACAAAAGAAAGAATTGAAAAAGCAAAAAATTTAAAAATTGCGATCACAGCAGGAATTGGCTCAGACCATGTAGATTTACAGGCGGCAATGGATCATAAAATCGATGTTGTAGAAGTAACATTTTGTAATTCAAGATCAGTTGCTGAACACATAGTAATGATGATTGTTTCAATGGTTAGAGATTATCACAACCAACACCGAATTGTTAATGAAGGTGGATGGAATATTGCTGATGCAGTTCAAAGGTCTTACGATGTTGAAGGAATGCACATTGGAACAGTTGCGGCTGGAAGAATTGGTTTAGATGCATTAAGAAAAATGAAACCATTTGATGTACATCTTCATTATTTTGACAGACATAGATTACCTGAATCAGTTGAAAAAGAGTTAAATCTTACTTTTCATGAAACTGTAGAATCTATGGTTAAAGTATGTGATGTTGTTACAATTAACTGTCCTCTTCATCCTGAAACAGAAAATTTATTTGATGATGAAATGATATCTAAAATGAAAAAAGGTGCATATATTGTAAATACAGCAAGAGGTAAAATTTGTAATAGAGATGCAATTGCTAAAGCTTTAGAAAGCGGTCAACTAAGTGGATATGCAGGAGACGTGTGGTTTCCTCAGCCAGCTCCAAACGATCATGTATGGAGAACAATGCCAAACCATGGAATGACACCTCATACTTCTGGAACTTCACTATCTGCTCAAGCTAGATATGCAGACGGTGTTAGAGAAATACTTGAGTGCTTTTTTGATGGTACTGAAATGAGAGATCAATATTTAATTGTAAAAGATGGGCAGTTAGCAGGAATGGGTGCTCACTCATATAGTAAAGGAAGCGCTACAGGCGGTTCTGAAGAAGCGGCAAAATATCAAAAAAAATAGAGTTTTAAATATAAAACATTAAAGGTAAGCTATCATTAATCTAGATAGCTACCTTTAATGAAAAAACTTTTATCAATTATTTTCTTTCTAATTTCTTCAATCAGCTTTGCAAATTCACCAAATTTTGAAAAAGCTTATTTTGCTGGAGGATGCTTTTGGTGTATGGAGGAATCTTTTGAAAATATTCTTGGTGTTTCAAAAGTTATCTCTGGCTACTCAGGTGGCACTACAGAAAATCCAACATATAAAGAAGTTACATATGGAAACACAGGCCATTTTGAAGTTATTGAAGTCATATATATTCCAGAAGTAGTTAGCTATGAAAAACTCTTAGAAGAATTCTGGGTAAACATTGATCCCTTTGATGCTGTAGGACAATTTTGTGACAAGGGATATAGTTATAGATCAGTGGCATTTTATCAAAATGATAAGCAAAAAAACTTAATAGAAAATAGTATTAAGGAAATAGAGAAAAAATTTAATAAAAAAGTAGTAACTTATGTAAGAAAATTTGATAAATTTTATATTGCAGAGGCTGTTCATCAAGATTATTACCAAATAAATTTTCTTAATTACTTAAGATATAAAAAAGGATGTAGACGCGAAGCAATATTAAATAGTATTTGGGGATCCTAAAATGTCTGTGGTTAGTAAATATGTATCTTTAAAAAATTATATTCCAACCGGCTTACCAAAAGAGACAGATTTTGAAATAAAATCAAAAGAAATTTCAATTAATGATGAAAAAAATATTTTAGTGTCAAATTCATGGATATCAGTTGATCCATACATGCGTGCAAGAATGACTGAGAGAAAAAATTATAAACCACCATTTAAAATTGGTGAAGAAATGGAAGGTTATGCAATTGGTAAAGTAGAACTCTCAAATGATAAAGATTTTAGTGTTGGAGATTTAGTATTTAGCAGTCTTGGTATGAGAGATAAATTTGTTTGTAGTTCTGATGAACTAAAGAAACTAAAACCAATTGATATGCCTATACAGTCGTACTTGGGACCACTTGGAATGACAGGTCACACAGCTTACATTGGACTTTTCAAACATGGAGAATTGAAATCTGGCCAAACTATATTAGTCTCTTCTGCTGGAGGTAGTGTTGGATCTACAGTTTGCCAAATTGCAAAAAATCTTGGTTGTAAAGTTATTGCAAGCACAGGGTCTGATGAAAAAGTTAATTGGTTAAAAAATGAATTAAAAGTTGATCATGCTTTTAATTATAAGAAAGTAGAAAACCTTGTATTACATTTCAAGGAAATTTGTCCTGAAGGTTTTGATCTTTATTTTGATAATGTTGGTGGAGACTTTTTAGAGTCCGCTATTTTCCAAATGAAAACATATGGTCGTATTGTGATTTGTGGAAGAATTTCACAGATGAA
>CACKZF010000036.1 GCA_902604565.1 uncultured Pelagibacteraceae bacterium | reverse complement strand
CATCACAATGAATTATTTTAAAACCAAAACTTTCATCATTCTTAATATCTTCCCTGCTATAGAGTGGGCCTCTAATTCCAACGTGCATTGATGCATCGTCTAAAAATAAATTTTCCTCTCTGGCTCTCCTAAATGGTGTACCGTGTGTGTAAGGTGCTCCAAAATAAGTATCCCAAGTATCTAGGTGAGCATCGAAATGGACTAATGAAACTGGACCTTTATTTTTTTTATTAATTGCTCTAAGCAATGGAACAGCTATTGTATGATCGCCGCCAAGACTAATAATCCCTCCTGCTTTATTTAAAAGATCTGTAGCACCAACTTCTATTTGTTTTATAGCTTCATCAATATTAAATGGATTACATGCAATATCTCCTGCATCAGCAACTTGTTGTACTTTAAATGGTTCAACATCGTAACTTGGGTGATAATTTGTTCTCAAATGTCTTGAAGCTTGTCTTATACTTTGCGGTCCAAATCTTGCTCCAGGTCTGTAACTAGTTCCTGAATCAAAAGGAACTCCAACAATTGCAACATCACAACTTTCAACGTCTCTTAATTCCGGTAATCTGGCGAAGGTTGATGGTCCCGCATATCTTGGTACTTTTGTTCCACTTACTGGTTGGATTGGTTTTTTATTTTTATCTTTCAATTTTTAGAGCTATTTCTATGAATAAATTCAGCTGCTTTTTTAAAATCATTGATATTTTTTTGATACATAGAAACCTCTTTATTCGAATTTGAAGAAACTAGAATTATTATTAAAGCAATTATAATAGCTGCAGCATAATAAAATGGCATTTTTTTCTTCCAAGATATTAGAATTTTTGTTGCATTGTCTGCTTGTTTTTTTGTTGGTCTATTTGCCATGATATTAGTTTATCAGAGGTTTACCAGTTTTCAATGTATGTTTAATTCTATCTTGGGTTTTTTCTGTCTCAATTAGCTTCATAAATGCATCTAACTCTAATTTGTATAGATCATTCTCTGATAAAGTTTTTTCTAAAGTAGTATCTCCACCACTTAAAACTTTTGCTAGTTCTTTTCCAACTTCCATGCCATGATCAAGAATAATTTTTTCATTGTATAATTTTTCTAACTTTTTTACCATTTTGTCATAAACGCTTTTTCCTGACAGTTTAAATGTACATTCCTTTGGGGGAGAAAAATCTTTATTATTTTGAATTATCTCTTTAGAAACCTGTAATAAACTATTTCTACTCATTATTTTTTTATCCTCTAGTCTTAAATATTTTAAAGGCTCAGCTTCAACTGGTGATGTAGCAGTTTTAGCATATCCAATAATATCAAATACTTTTAAAGAAGCATAATCAGGATCATTTTTAGCTTCTTCAGTTTGAGACCATCTCCAAAGCATTTCTTTACATCCTCCACCTGCTGGAATTAATCCAACCATAGTCTCAACTAAACCAACTACAATGTTTGTATGGGACGCAACAAAGTTACTTTGACATAAAACCTCAAAACCACCACCCAATGCCAACCCTGATGGCGCTGATACAACTGGATACTTAGAATATTTTAAATGTTTACAAGTCTCTTGAAAATATTTAACAAACTTTTCAATAGATTTAAAATCTCCTTTATCTGCAAAATTCATTGTGTAAGACAAGTTCACACCTGCTGAAAATTGCATCGCCTCATTTATTATAATTAAAGGTTTGTCAGTTGCATTTTTTAAGCTATCCATCGAGTCGTAATCTAAAGCATTAGCCTTAGTTGTAAATTCAACAATATTAAAATCATCAAATCTATAAGTTTCAGCAGAGTTATTTTTATCTAATTTAGTTGCCTTTGGTTTTATTTTTCCTAAAGTTTCTAAATCAGTATATTGTTGTCTTTCACCATAAAAGTTTTCGTCTTTACTTTGAGATAAGTTTTCAAGAAACTTATTGTTTTCAAATGTATCTATTCTTTCAAAAAAATCTTTAACACTGATTTCTTTTAACATTTCAAATGGTCCCTTAGACCAGTTAAACCCTAGTCTCATTGCTTCATCGATATCATTAAATTTATCTGTAATACCTGGAACTAAAGATGAGGAATATTTAATAATTTTTGAAATTACAGACCAAGCGTATTCACCATATTTATCTTTTCTGTTTATAAGACCAACAATATCCATTTTTTCTGATCCTAAATTGAACTTTTTAGATAGTGAATATTGACCTGTTTCTAAGTTTATACCCTCTAGAATTTTTTTATTATCAGACTTATTCATTCTATAGAAACCACCTTTTCCTTTTCTTCCAGTGTACCCAGTTTCTATAAGTTTTTTAACTAATGGTATTTCTTTTGCTACAATTTGAAAGTCGTCAGTTTCTGGAAGTTCTTTTATAAAACTTTTTAAAACATCAGCCATCAAGTCAATTCCTATTAAATCATAGAGACCAAAAACACCTGTTTTTGGTATTCCCATTGGTCTTCCAAATACGGCATCAGCTTCTTCAATTGTTAATTTCATTTTAAAAGCTTCAGTCATAGCCACTTGCATAGCGTAGACACCAATTCTATTTCCTAAAAATCCTGGAGTATCATTGCAGATTAATGCTCCTTTTCCTAAATCTTTTTCACAAAAACTTTTAAGTGAGTTTATTTGATCTAAATCATTATTTTCATTTTTTACAATTTCTAACAAATCCATATATCTGACTGGATTAAAAAAGTGAGTTATGCAAAAATCTTTTTTTTCTTCATCTGAAAGTTTTTCTGAAAGAACTTTAATTGGAATAGAAGATGTGTTTGAAGATACTATTGATCCTTTTTTTCTTTCTTTAAAAATTTTTTCATAAATATTATGTTTAATATCAATTCTCTCAACAACAGCTTCGACTATCCAGTCTGCTTCACCGACCTCATTAAAATTATCATTTATATTTCCAACATTAATATTATTTATTTTTGACTTATCTATTAATAAAGGAGGTCTAGACTTAAAAATTCTTTCTCTAGCTTTTTCAGAAATTTCAGTGGTTAAGTCTAACAATGTTACTGGAACATTTGCATTACATAATTGAGCGGCTATTCCACTACCCATTGTACCTGATCCTATGACTACTACTTTATTAATTTTCATAATGAGAATAAAAGTTTATAATGAATATCTTATTCAAGAGCAACTTAAAGCCACTAAATATTTTTATATTATTATTTAATTATTTTTGTAATTGATGGAATTATTGCCACTGCTAGAGCAATTTTGAATAATTCACTTGGTAAAAAAGGATATAGACCACCAGCTAAAGCCTTATCATACCCGATAACTGAGCCCAAATAACCCACCCCAACAATAAAAATAATAGAAGTTGCTAGCAAAAGAGAAAATAAACTTTTTATATAAGAGTCGTTAAAATTTCTTTCTGCTAAATAACCCACAACACCAGCTGCAATGGTCATTCCATAAAGATAGCCAGCTGTTGGACCTGTTAAATAAAGTAACCCTCCGCCTTTTGCAAAAACTGGAAGCCCAATAGCTCCTTCAAAGAGATATAATAAAAGTGTAAAAAACGCTAACTTTGAGCCAAATGTCATTCCAATGATAAAAACTGCAAAAGTTTGCATCGTCATTGGAACTGGCCAAAATGGAACTTGAACTTTTGATGAAAAAGTTAGGATAAGCGTACCTATTAACATCAAAGAAATATTCTGAAAATAAATATTTATTCTAAAATCAGATAATAAATTTTTAATCAATGTAGAATTATTTTTCATCCTAAAAGGGATTAAAACATACTTAAGTACAAATTTAAAATGATAAATATGAAACTTTAATTAATCTGGTCTTTTTGTAGTTCTTTTAGTGGTATGTGGCATCTAATAGAGTTTCCACTGTTAGTTATTTGCCATGGTGGTACCTCATTTTTACAAATATCACCTAATATTCTTGAACATCTTCCTTGAAAACTGCATCCTTTTTGAGGCGGCTTTTCTTCTACAATATCTTCAGCAACTAATTTTGGTTTGATATCTGGATCTGGTTCTAACACTGCTCCTAATAAAACTTCAGTATAAGGATGTGATGGAAATTGGTAAACATCTTTTGATGGTCCCACTTCACACAATCTTCCTTGATAAAGAACAGCAACTCTATCACTAATAGCTCTTACGACAGCTAAATCATGTGAAACAAATATATATGTAGTTCCAAAATCTTCTTTAAGTTGTTGTAGCAAATTTAATACAGCCGCTTGAACTGATACATCTAACGCAGATGTTACCTCATCGCATAATATAATATCTGGTTTAGCTGCAAAAGCTCTTGCAACGGCAACTCTCTGTTTCTCACCACCAGATAATTGACGAGGGTATCTGGATGTATAAAATTCTCCAAGTCTTACTTTTTGTAATAAGTCTATAGTATTTTTTTTTAATTCTTCGCCCTTTAAACCAAAATATAACTTTAATGGTTGTGCTATTATTTCTTCAACAGTATGGTTTGGGTTTAAAGACTCATCTGGATTTTGAAAAATTAATTGAATAATTCTTAAATCATTGGGATCTCTCTCTTTAAGGTCAGAAGATAAATTTCTGTCTTGGTTAAATTTTATTATTCCACCTTTAGTTCTGAGTAACCCAGCAATAGATTTTAGAATTGTTGACTTTCCACTGCCTGA
>CACKZF010000035.1 GCA_902604565.1 uncultured Pelagibacteraceae bacterium | reverse complement strand
TCGATATCTTGTAAGTTATTTTTTATACTTAAATAATCTTCTACATCCTCGTTTGGCATTACATAAGTAATTTGAAAATAATTTTTCTCAATACTTTCCCAATTTTTTACAAAAATATTTTGATTTAAATAATTAAAATTATTCGTTTCTAAATCAACCAAAACTGGTATTAAAAAAACATTTATTTTTTTTGGTAATGAAAGAATTATATTTTTAGAATCTAAGAATTTAATTAACTTTTTTCTATTAAATTCTACCTCCATAATACTTTTATATTTTTGGTTTATGAATTTTTCATCCAATATTGAAAAGTTTTCGATTAATTTTTTAATATCATCAATTGGCGTACTTCTTATTTTATCAAGGTCTTTTCTCTCAAGTATCATTTGAGAGATATCTTGAAATGCTTTCTTAAAGCCTCTGTCAATAACTTTAAGTTTGTTAAAATTAAGATTATATTTTTCCTCAACCTCAATTTTTGAAACAACAAAAGTTTTAGCAAGTACCCCTTTTGTGGAAAACTCAATAAAATTAAAGGTTAAAATTATTAAAAATATATATAAACAACTTGATATTTTTTTTTTTAAAAAATACATAACATTGTTATATGGCATCAAATAAATTAACATACAGTAAGAGTGGAGTTAATATTCCAAAAGCAGATAGTTTTGTTAAGTTCATAAGTTCACTAGCAAGAAAATCAAGTAAAAGTGGTGATTTTAAGAATATAGGAGGTTTTGGTGCAATCTCACCAATACCCAAACAATTTAAAGATCCACACATTGTTACTAGCACTGATGGTGTAGGAACAAAAATTGAGATTGCAAATGACCTAAATAAATTTGATACAATTGGAATTGATCTTGTTGCAATGTGCGTTAATGATTTATTGGTTCAAGGAGCAAGACCATATTTATTCTTAGACTACATATCAGTAAGTAAAATAAATTTAAGTAAATTAAAAAATTTAGTAAGAGGAATTATAAAAGGATGTAATATAGCTAACTGCAAATTAGTAGGTGGTGAGACTGCCGAAATGCCAGGAACATATACAAAGGGTAAATTTGATATTGCAGGTTTTGCTGTTGGTCTTGTTGAAAAAAAAAGAATACTTAGCAATAAGATTAAAAATAACGACATTATTTTAGCAGTGCCCTCTAATGGACTTCACTCAAACGGTTTTTCATTAGTGAGATATCTTATAAAAAAAAAAAAAATTGATTTAAAATCAAATAAATTTCTCAAGGAGGAATTGATAAGGCCAACCAAGATTTATGTAAAAGAATTATCAATTATAAATGAAAAAAATTTGATAAATGGATGTGCAAATATAACTGGTGGGGGTTTGGCAGACAACATCAAAAGAATAATCCCACAAAAATTGTGTGCAGAAATAAATCTAAACAGTATTAAAACATTAAAAATTTTTAAATGGTTACATAAGATGGGTATAAGTGAAAATGAGATGTTAAAAACTTTTAATTGTGGCGTTGGTTTTTGCTTAGTTATTAATCCTAAAAATTTAGATTCTGTAATTAGATATTTTGGGAGAAATTTTAAACCCTACATAATTGGAAAGATAGTTAAAAATTCAAAAAAAGTAAAATTAAGTGGAAAAATATCCTTGTAAAAAAAATATAGCTGTCTTTATTAGTGGTAGAGGAAGTAACTTAAAATCTTTAATAAAACACTCAAAAAAAAAAAATTCTTTGATTAATATTGTATTAGTTATTTCAAATAACCTAGATGCTAAGGGATTAAAATATGCGTCTAAATCAAAAATAAAAATCTATGGAATTAAATTTAAAAAAAAATCATATTTCGAAAATAACTCACTTAAATTACTAAAAAAATATAATATAGATATACTTTGTTTGGCTGGATTTATGAAAATTTTATCAGGTGACTTTATAAAAAAATTTTCTAAACCAATATTAAATATTCACCCATCACTTTTGCCAAAATATAAAGGATTAAATACTCATGAAAGAGCAATTGAAAATAAAGATAAATTTGCAGGAGCCTCAATTCACAAAGTAACTGAAAAATTAGATTCAGGCAAAGTTATTTTACAAAAGAAAGTTAAAATTCTTAAATCAGATAATGTAAGTAGTCTAAAAAAGAAAGTACTTAAAATTGAACATGAGATTTATCCAAAAGCTATCGATATGTTTTTAACTAATCTTTAAAAAAAAAATCTAACTCTACCTTAGCATTTTCAACACTGTCTGATCCATGAACAGAATTCTTATCAATAGAGATACCATATTTTTTTCTAAGCGTTCCCTCGTCAGCATCTTTTGGATTAGTTGATCCCATCAATTTTCTGTTTTCTAAAACAGCATTATCTTTTTTTAGCATCATAACTACAATTGGACCTGATGATAAATATTCACATAAATCATTATAAAATGGTTTTGTTTCGTGTACTTTGTAAAATTTTTCTGCCTCCTCTTTAGAAATATGTATTTTTTTTTCTTTTATTATTTCGAAATTATTATTTTTAAATTCGCTTCTAATCTGATCCTGTAAATTTCTCTCAACAGCATCTGGCTTAATTATTGATAAAGTTTGTTCAATATTACTCATAATTCTCCTCTATAAATTTATTTAATAACCTAACCCCATATCCAGTTGCTCCACCAGAGTTTAAAGCTCCAGCATATTTTGAAAAAGCCATTCCAGCAATATCTAAGTGTGCCCAAGGTGTTTTGTTAATTATAAATCTTTGTAAAAATTGAGCAGCTGTTGTAGATCCAGCTCCTCCAACATAATTAATGTTTTGCATATCGGCAGTTTTTGAGTTCATTAGTTTATTATAATTTTCATGCAAGGGCATTTTCCATAATTTTTCTTCTACATTTTCTCCTGCATTAATAAGTTGTTTTGATAATTTATCGTTATTGGACCATAGTCCAGCATATTCAGATCCTAAAGCAACTATGATTGCACCTGTTAAGGTTGCTAAGTCAACGATTAAACTAGGTTTAAATTTTTCTTCTGTATAAGTTAGTGCATCTGCTAATACAAGTCTTCCTTCTGCATCAGTATTTAAGACTTCAATAGTCTGTCCACTGTAAGACTTTACAATATCTCCTGGTCTTTGCGCATTTCCTCCAGGCATATTTTCAACTAAACCTACAACACCAACAGCATTAACTTTAGATTTTCTTAATGCTAAAGTTTTCATAAGTCCAACAACAGTTGCTGAACCAGCCATGTCGTATGTCATATCTTCCATAAATTTTGCTGGTTTCAAGGAAATACCTCCTGTATCAAAGCAGACTCCTTTTCCAACAAAGGCTAAAGGTTTTGATTTATTTTTACTTCCATTCCATTCCATAGTTACTAAATATGAACCTCTAATACTTCCCTGCCCTACACCAAGTAAGGCATTAAAGCCTAACTTCTTTAATTTTTTTTGATCATAAACAGTAACTTTCAAACCAAATTTTCTTAATTTAGTAATTCTTTTTGCATATTCATCTGGATGCAAAATATTTCCAGGCTCAGAAACCAAATCTCTTGTAAGAAAAACTCCTTCAAGAAGTGCTTTTAATTTATCTCTAAGATGATTTGTTTTTTTAATACTATTTCCAACTACATTTAAATTTAAGTTTTTGTCTTTTACTTTTTTGTTATCTGTCTTATAAATATTAAATTCATAAGATTTTAATTGTGCGCCGTGCAAAAACTTTTCTAGTTGAGATTTGGTCAAATTATTATTAGCTTCACTTATAAATATATTTTCAATCTTATTTTCCTTTAAAAAATCATAGAACTTTGAACCTAATTTCTCAAAATCTAACGAGACAATTGAATTAATACAATTTACAAATATATAACTTTTATTGTTGTAATCTTTTAAAAGAAATTTCTGCTCGTTGAATAGTTTGTTTGAAAGTATGGAGTTACTTAATTGTTTAAGGGCTTTACTTTTTATATGTTTTTGCTTGATCAATATAACTTCATTATCTTTAGCAACTTTAGGTGTATTATTTAGGAAATTTAAATTTAGCTTCATTTTTTTGAAATTTTTATTAGATAATGTTGTATATTTGTTAAAATAATAATTTCAATGAATAAATTAATATTTCGTAAATTTTCACTAGATATAGTTAATTTTTTTTTAGTTTCCTCTTTTAGCATTACTTTTATTGTCTGGATTATTCAAGCAGTAAATTTTCTAGACCTTGTTTCAGATGATGGACATAGCTTAAGTGTATATTTCTACTACGTCTCATTAAATTTGCCAAAAATTTTTGGTAAAACAATAATTTTCGTTTTTTTTATTTCTATTTTCTATGTAGTTAATAAATACAATAATTCTAACGAGCTAATTGTGTTTTGGAGTAATGGAATTAAAAAAATACATTTTATAAATTTTATTTTAAAGTTCTCAATTTTATTTCTCGTTTTACAATTAATTTTAAATATTTTAGTAATACCAAAAACACAAAGTCTTGCAAGATTATATGTTAAACAGTCTAATATTGATTTTTTACCAAAATTAATATCTGAAAAAAAATTTATAAACGTAGTAAAAAATCTTACGATATTTGTTGAAGAGTACGAAAAGGACGGTCAACTAAAAAAAATTTATATCAATGAAAAAATAAATCAAAAAAAATCAAAAATAATTGTTGCTCAAAGTGGAATAATTTTTAAAAAAAATAGTAAATATATTTTAAGACTTTTTAAAGGAGGTATCACTAATATAAATGAAAATAAAATATTTACTCTAAATTTTTCAGAAACAGATTATGATTTATCTAATTTTTCCATGAAGACTGTTACACATTCTAAAATTCAAGAACTTGATAGTTATATTTTATATAAGTGTATTAAAAATTTTTTTTTAAGTGAAACTAAAGATAAAAATAAAATTTTAAAAAGTAAAGATGAAATAGATAATTGTGAAGGACGTAGGATTAGTTC
>CACKZF010000034.1 GCA_902604565.1 uncultured Pelagibacteraceae bacterium | reverse complement strand
ATGATCTTTGTATTTATTGCGATGTAACAAATAAAGAAAGTGTTAAAAAAGCATTTAACGTAATTTCATCAAAGTTTGGGGGAATAGATATTTTAATATCAAATGCAGGTACAGCCACAGGAGGTTCTATTGCTGAAGTGAGTGATGAAATTTTAAGAAAAAGTTTTGAAGATAACTTTTTTTCCCATCAATACTGTGCTTCTGAGGCTACAAAAATCATGAAACTCCAGAATAATGAAGGATGTTTATTATTTAATATTTCCAAACAATCTGTAAATCCAGGTAAAAATTTTGGACCTTACGGATTACCAAAATCGGCATTGTTAAATCTATGCAAACAATATGCTGTAGATTATGGATCGTATGGAATAAGATCAAATGGAGTAAATGCAGATAGAATTAGAAGTGGGCTTCTAAATGACAAAATGATCAAATCAAGAGCAAAGGCTAGAGAAGTTACGATAGATGATTATATGAAAGGTAATTTACTTTTAAATGAGGTAAAAGCTGAAGATGTAGCCAAAGCTTTTTTTCATCTTTCAATATCCAAAAAAACTACTGGAGCTATTCTAACAGTTGATGGTGGAAATATTGCTGCATCTTTAAGATAATTTATGCCTTTTTTTCAACCAAATGAATTACCTAGATTAATGGTAGCTCCAAATGGAGCAAGAAAAGTCAAGAAAGATCATCCCGAAGTGCCATTAACTATAGAAGAAACTGTTGAAGTCGCAAAGAATTGTTTTAAAGCGGGAGCTGGTGCAATACATTTGCATGTAAGGAATGAAAAAGGAGAACACGTTCTTGATGCAGGTTTGTATAAAGAAGCTTTAAAAGAATTAGAATTTAAAGTTCCAAAAATGCATATCCAAGTTACAACAGAGGCAGTTGGAAAATATTCTCCAGAGGATATGAGAAAACTTGCTTATGATGTTACACCACCTGGAACATCAATTGGTATAGCTGAGATGATACCGTCAAGAAATCCAACAGATGAAGATGTAAAGTTATATAAATATTTGACAGAGGCTGGGACTAAAATACAACATCTTTTATATGATCCAAATGACATAGATTTATTAGTTAATTTGTTAAACAAAGCCGAAATTAATGTTGAAGGGGCTTGGTGTCTCTTTGTAATTGGACATTACTCTGGTAAAATAAGCTATCCAGATAACATTCCAATGTTTCTAAAAAAAATGAGAGAGAATAATATTAATTTAGACTGGGCAATCTGTGCTTTTGCAAAAGAAGAAATATCATGTCTAGAAAAAGCAATAAACTTAGGGGGTAAAATAAGAGTTGGATTTGAAAATTCTTTGTTTATGCCTAATGGTGAAATTGCCCCAAATAATCATTCAAAGATTAATAAAAAATAATAAAAAAATTATCAATGAGAGAATTTGCACCATCACAACCAACCAAATATTTTGATCTGACATAGTATTCTTTGTGATTTCTTGTGTTTGTGTAAACTATATCAACATGATTTTTTGAATTTGTAATTTTTTTTACTTCAGAATTTTGCTTTATAAAAACTTTTTTATATTTTTTTAATTTTTTTCTTAGTTGTTTTTCTAAATCAGGTTGATGAAATCTATAACTTGGATACCATCCATTATCTGTAATTTTTTTGGGTCTAGGCCAATCCAATATTACTTTTTCTCTAGAGTTTACAAATTTAGTACCCTTGTTAATTATTGTATACTTCAAAAAATCTTTTGTAATTCCTATTGTTTGAAATACTCTCATTATTTCATCATCAAAATGAACGGCTCTAGGTAGTGGATAAAAACTTTTTTCTCTATCGAGAATTAAAATTGAAAAACCATGCATTGCTAAAAGGTTTGATAAAGTTCCTCCAGCAGGTCCTAATCCTACAATTGTGATATCAAATTCTCTCATTGATAATTTTTTTATTATTTTTTATTAATATTTGAATATAACCAAGGGCAATCAATTAACAATGGAGCTTGTTTACCTTGTGAAGCAGTCTCAAGTCTTTTATTTCTAAATTTCATTCTCTCATCATCTGGTAAATAAAGTCTCTCGTGTCCCCAAAAACTTGGCCCTTCAAATGTTTCAATAGGCTGCCAGGTGTCTGGATTAATAATCCTTCCACCCCATCCATTTTCAATAAAAAATCCTGAAGGTGTAATTGAATAAAATGAAGTCATATAATCATTGGTATGTCGACCCATTGTATAAGCAATTGCATTATCCTTGTATTGCAACAAGTCATAACCTTGACCTACATCGTCTAAGTTATTGTATTCAACCATAAAATGATGGAAACCAGTTCCACCTGAGCCAAATAAAGCTAAACTATGGTGTCTACCATTAACATGAAAAAAACATAGAGATATTGGAGTATGACTATAATCACTTATATGGAAGCCCATTACATCTCTATAAAAAGGAATTAAATCATCAATTTTTTTAACATGTACAACTGCATGCCCCATTCCTAGTGGCCCAGTCTTAAATCCTGAAATTGGCCTACCTGGTTTAAAAGGATCTGTATCTAACATAGGCTTATAAACAAGTTCAATACGATTTCCCTGTGGGTCGTTAAAATATATTAAATCCTCAACAAAACGTTTGTCTGCAAAAGAAGTCTTTCCATGATTTACTACTATTTTATTTTCCTCTAATTTATTTGCAAAGCTTTGGAGATCTTCCTTTGTCTCAACTTCCCATCCTAAAAATCCTAATCCATCTCCTTTATCACCCGTAATTGTTAGCCTTTGTTTTTGATCATCCATTCTAAAAGATAGAATTTCTTTTCCACGGTCCATCTGCTGCATACCGAGATATTTTTGAGAATAATCTGACCAATCTTCAAATTTATCTGAATTAACTCCAATATAACTTAAAGCTTTTACTGCCATTTAATTATTATACTTAATTTTGAAAGAGCCCGCTATGAAATTAGCGGGCTCAAATTTAACTATTAACCGTCTATTTTAGAAATTACTTCTCTTGCTCTTTTTAATACAGCATCTCCATCAAGACCTTTGCCTTTCATTTCCGCTAACCAGTCTGATTCAATTGGAGCTAATATTTTTTTGTATTCAGCTAAAATAGAGTCTGATGCAACAGTTATTTCGTGTCCTGGAGTATTTTCTACTTGAACTCTCATCTTAGCATTCTGGGTATCAATTAAATTAGATGCCCAGTCGCCAAACCACTGACCAGAATGTTTATCAACACATCCTTTTGCTGCTGAAGATAGACCGTTATATTTCCCTTCATTCATTATTAATCCAAATGTTGCATTAGTTATGTTAACTTCTGTATGATATTTAGTAACATCAAATAATCTAAATGAACCAATTGCTGTGTATGGGAAAGGTGTGCCATCTATAACACCTTTGTTTAAGGCTTCTGAAGTTCCTGGTGCCGGTACTTTAACTCCAGTTGCTCCTAAAGTTTTAAGAATAGTTCCAGCTATTTTGCTTGGAACTCTCATTTTTTTACCTTTAAAGTCTGCAGGCTTAACTACTTTTGTATCCTTCATATGAATTTGGTATCCAGGATTTGAATGAAGTCCTATTAACTTTATTCCTGCCATTTCTTTATCAAGGTAACCTTCTTCAAAAAGAGTATTTAAAGCTCTAGATCCAGCTTTTGAAGTTTTAGTTAAGAATGGTAGTTCTACAACTGAACTTAAAGGAAATTGACCACCAATATATCCAAGTACAGTCCAAGATATATCTGCAACTCCTGAAGTTACTATATCGTATTGTTTAGGAGGACTTCCTAATACTCCTCCTGCATACATTTTCACGTTTAAAGCACCATTTGAGCATTTGTTAACTTTATCTGCCCAAGCAGCTAAAATCTTACTTGCTATAAATGCCTTTGGTGGTTCAAAAGTTGCTAACTTTAATTCTGTGGCTGATGCTGTGCTAATAATGCTTAAGGAAAAAATCCCTATAACAAAACTAATTATTTTTTTTTTCATGTTAATCCCCTCTTATTATTAAATAATTGTATGAAAGTTTAACTTGAAAATTAGATTATTTCATCCTTAATTGTGTTAGATAAAGTGCCAATTTCTGTGATTTCTATTTCAACATTATCTCCAGGCTTCATAAATATTGGAGGATTTCTTTTAAACCCTACCCCTCCAGGTGTACCAGTGACAAGTACATCACCAGCTCTCCAGGCCATTGCTTTTGAGACATAAGAAATTAAAATTGGAATATCAAAAATAAGTTGACTTAATTTTGCGTTTTGCATTACTTCGCCATTTAATCTAGTTTCAATTGTTAGATTTTTGTAATCATTTATGTCTTCAGCTAAAACCATGTGCGGACCAAAACTCCCTGTTTTTTCAAAGTTTTTACCCATTCCAAATTGTCTAGTGTGTCTCTGCCACTCTCTTACAGTGCTCTCATTATAACATGAATAACCAATAATGTGCTTTAAAGCATCCTCAGGTTTTATATGTTTACCACCTTCACCCATAATTACTGCCATCTCACCTTCAAAATCTAAACTTTGTGAAACAAGGGGTCTTTGAATTGGTTGTAAATGTGCAGTTTGACTTTCTGGAAATCGATGAAAAATTACTGGGTTTTCTTCAACTGTTCTGTTGGTTTCTTTAACATGTTCACTATAATTTAAACCTACACAAATAATTTTTCCAGGATTTGGAATTAGCGGTAAATATTCAATATCTGACACATTAATATCTCCTGGATTATTTGTTGCATAAGATTTAGCTTCTTTAATTCCTTGACTTGAAATTAAATCTTTAATTGTATTTGAATTAGATACTTTTCCAGTTAGATCTGTAATTTTATTATTATTTATAATGCCGAACTTATTTTGTTGATTATGTTTAAAAGAAATAAATTTCATGATTAATACTTTCTATTTTTGAAACTATTTATATGTTAATGTTTAGATAATTTGAAGCAACATTTTTATGATCTCTAGAGTCAGTAAAGTTTT
>CACKZF010000033.1 GCA_902604565.1 uncultured Pelagibacteraceae bacterium | reverse complement strand
TAATCCCCAGTTTTCTAATTTAACTACATCACCATCTAGTTTTTCTACGATTTTGGAATATTTATCCTGTATTTGTTTTAATTGCGTTGGACTTACATCCTGTCTTGCTATAATAGTGTGTTCATATAAGTTCATAATAATTCTTTCAAAAAAAAGAGGATATACTATTATAATTTTTTAATTACAATATAAAAAATAAGATTTTTACTTATATTTTCTATGTTTTCTGTTTTATTTCCAGGACAAGGTTCGCAATCAGTTGGAATGGCTAAAGAATTACATGATAATTTTGAATATGTAAAAAATTTATTCGGTGAAGCTGATGATGTGCTAAATATATCAATTAGCAAACTCATTTTTGAGGGACCGAAAGAATTATTAGACCAGACTGAAAATACTCAACCAGCAATATTTTTAGTTAGTTATTCTATTTTTAATGTAATTAAAAATGAGACAGCATTTGATATTAGCAAAGCTAGTTATTTTGCTGGACACTCTTTGGGAGAATATTCTGCTTTAGCTTGCGCTGGAGTGCTAAATTTTAAAGAAACAATTAAACTTTTAAAAGTAAGAGGTAAAGCAATGCAAAATGCAGTTCCTAAAAATGAGGGAGGCATGGTTGCAGTTTTAGGAGCTGAAATCGAAAAAATTGAAGAAATAATTAAAAATAATAAAAATAATTACAATTGCTTCTTAGCTAATGATAATTCTTATGGTCAAGTTGTAGTAAGTGGAAAAAATGAAGATATTGAAAAATTTATAATTGACTTAAAAAAATCAAATATTAAGAATATAAAATTACCAGTGTCTGCACCTTTTCATTGTCCGTTAATGAGTCCAGCTACAAAAATTATGAATAAAGAATTAAGTGAGACTAAATTTTCAACCCCTAATAATATGATAGTTTCAAATGTTACAGCAGAACCATCAAACGAACCTCAACATATAAGAGATCTATTAATAAAACAAATCGAAAAACCAGTACGTTGGAGAGAAAGTATAATAAATATGATAAAACCAGGAAACAAAAAATTTATTGAAATTGGGCCTGGCAAAGTATTATCAGGACTTGTTAAAAGAATCGATAGAAATGTTGAATTAATTCAAGTAAATAATATTGATGATCTTAATAAATTAGGAAATTAATGATTGATTTACAAAATTTAAACATAATTTTAACTGGCGCTACAGGAATAATTGGAAACTCTATTCTTGACAGATTGATTTCAGCAGGGGCAAACGTTCTGGCAACAGGTACAAATGAGGAAAAATTAAAAATAATTCAAGAGAAGTATAAAGATTTAAATATAGTAAAATTTAATATGTATGATCATGAAAAAATAGATCAATTTGTTGAAGATTGCGGCAAAATTTTTTCGAATAAAATCGATGTTTTAATAAACAATGCGGGTATCACTAAAGATAATTTATCTTTGAGAATGAAAGAAAATGAATGGAAAGAAGTAATTGATATAAATTTAACTTCAACATTTCTAATTACTAAAAGTGTATTAAAAAAAATGTTAAAATTAAAAAATGGAAAGATAATAAATGTTACATCCGTAGTAGGTCATACAGGCAATATTGGTCAGGCAAATTATGCAGCATCAAAAGCCGGAATTATAGCAATGTCAAAAAGTCTAGCTGTTGAATACGGAAAAAAAAATATTACTGTAAATTGTGTATCTCCAGGTTTTATCGTCTCGGACATGACAGCCAAAATTAGTGAGGAACACACAGATCTAATGAAATCAAGGATATCACTAAATAAGTTTGGCAATCCAGAGGATGTTGCTAATTCGATTGCTTTTCTAAGTTCTAATTTGTCAGACTATATCACTGGCGAAACAATACATGTAAATGGTGGTATGTATTTTAGTTGACAAAATTAATAAAATATTTATTAACAAATTAACTTAAAGGAACAAAATGTCAGATGATATTTCAAGCAAGGTAAAAAAAATAGTTGCTGATCACTTAGGGATAGACGAATCAAAGGTAAACGAAGAGTCCAGTTTTATAGATGATTTAGGTGCGGATAGTTTAGATACAGTTGAGCTAGTTATGGCTTTTGAAGAAGAATTTGGATCTGAAATATCTGATAGCGACGCTGAAAAAATTTTAACTGTTGGTGATGCAGTAAAATTCATAGAAAATAAAGCAAACTAAATTTTTTACTTTAATGGCCGAAAAAAAAGAAGGGATAATTGTAATATTATCTTCACCTTCAGGGGCAGGAAAAACTACTTTAGTAAAAAAAATCTCAGTAAGAAATAAATATAATATTTCTATATCTCACACCACAAGAAAACCTAGGGCTAACGAAAAAAATGGTAAAGATTATTTTTTTGTAGATATTCAAAAATTTAAAAAACTTATTAAAAAAAAGAAATTTTTGGAGCACGCTAAAGTATTTAAAAATTTTTATGGATCCCTAAAAAAGGATGTAATTGATAAATTAAAAAAAGGTGAAAATGTAATATTTGATATTGACTGGCAAGGAACAAATCAAATAAAAAAAAAAAGATTAAATTTTAAAATAATTACTATATTTATTTTACCACCCTCAAAAAAAGAACTATTTAAAAGATTATTAAAAAGAGACAAAAAAGATAAAAAAATTGCCAGTGAAAGAATGAAACAATTTAAACGTGATGTTATGCACTGGAAAGATTATGACTTTACAGTTATTAATGATAAGGTTGAAGAGTGCTATAGACAGATAATCACTTATATAAACAAGCAAAAAAAAACAAAAATTACTTTAAGTTTTAAAAAAGAAATTATCAAAAATCATGTTAATAAATTAGTTAATTAATTTTTCATAAATTTCACAAATTTTATAATAAGTATCATTGTTTAAATTTTGAGGTCTCAAACTTAAGTCCAAAGATAATTTTTTCGATATATATTCAAAGTCATCAAATAAAAATTTTAGTGGTTTCTTTATCATTTTCCTTCTTTGACTAAAAAAAATATTTGTTACATGTTCAAGATTTTTAGGATCTCTAAATTTAAAAAATTTTTTCTTTGGTACAAATACTAGTAGAGTGCTTTTAACTTTTGGGGCTGGCTTAAAATTATTGGGTTCTATATCTATTATTTTATCAATTTTCATTCTCCAATTTGTTAAAATTGATATTCTTCCATATTTCTTTGAATTTGACTCAGCAATTATTCTATCTGCAACTTCTTTTTGAAACATCAAAATAAATTTTTTACAAAATTTATTTAATTTTCTCATTTTAATCCATTTTACTAATATCTGTGTTGAAATATTATAGGGTAGGTTACCAAATATGATCAGATTTTCATCAGAGTAATGGTCGTAAGAAATGTTGAGCATATCTTCGTTAATTACTTTTACTTTATCTTTAAAATTACCCTTTAAATAATTTGCTAATCTTTGATCTTTTTCTATTAATATAATTTCTTTAGGCTTTTTGCCAATTATAACTTTGGTCAGAGCTCCGGTCCCGGGCCCAACCTCTAAAATCGTATCTTCTCCACATATATTTCCCTGATCAACTATTTGCTCAATAATATTTTGATTTATAAGAAAATTTTGTCCTAAAAACTTTTTTGGAAAAATTTTCATTAAATTTTATTTACAAAATTAAATGCATAAAATATTGATGATGGATCAGATCTATTCTTTCCTAACATCTGATAATTCGGTCCATGATCTGGAGTAATTTTTAAAAAAGGTAATCCTAAAGTTATATTAATCGCTTCAAAATTATATAAAGTTTTTGCAGGTGTTAGTACTTGATCATGATACATGCCTAATACAACATCAAATTTTTTTATATTTTTCTCTAAGAAAAATGTATCTGCTGAAAATGGTCCACTTACTTTGAATCCTTTATTAGTCAAATAATTTATTGCAGGGATAATCTCTTTTTTTTCTTCACTTGTCTTACTAATTGTCTCACAGTGAGGATTTAAACCAAGTACTGCTACATGTGGTTTTTTTTTTAATGTTAATTTATAAAAGTTATTAATTTTAATTATATTGTTAATAATTCTTTTTTTTTTAACATTTTTAAATACCCTCTTGATAGGTATATGAGTTGTAAGAGGAGAAACTGAAAGCTCTTTATTATAAATTAACATTACAGGTTCTCTAGAATTAGTTTTACTAGCAACATATTCTGTAATTCCAGGAAATTTTTTTTTTAAAAAATGTTTTTTTGATACTGGGCCATTTATTAGAAATTGTGTTTTTTTTTCTTTTAGTATTTTAAAACTTAAATCAAAACATTTCTTTATATAATCTGATGAATTATTTGTAATTTTTGAAAAAGCATTTTTAAATTTATAATCTATATTAATAATATTTATAAAATTTATAGAATATTCATTTATTGTATTTATTTCTTTAATATCAAAATTATATTTTAATTTCCTCATTTGTTTAAAAAATAATTTTTTACTTCCTATCAAAATAATTCTACTTTTATTATTCTTAGAAAATTTTGAGCTGAAATATTTAAGTAAAACTTCAGAAAATGTACTATTTGGCTCTCCTAAGACTATCAAAATTGTTTTAATATTCATTTATTTCAATATTTTTTTTTAATCGTTTATAAAATATGTTCGAAAAACTATTTAATTGTCTATTTCTTTCTTTATTAACTAATTTTTCTAATTGATCGTCTATATTAATTTTTTCCTTAAACTCTTTTTTATCATTAATTTTGATTAGTAAATATCCGTTTTGAATTTCGATTGGTTTACTAACTTGATCAATCTTCAGTATTTTAATTTGATTTCTTATTTTATTGGATAATTGTAACTCATTTACCCATCCTATATTTCCACCATTTTTTGATGTACTCGCAATGCTAAATATATTAGCAGTATTTTCAAAACCAATATCCTTTATATTTTTTTGTATTTTTAACAAAATGGAATCATGATTTTCATTATTTTTACTAGTGTACATTATTTCTGAAAGATTATATTCAAATGTCT
>CACKZF010000032.1 GCA_902604565.1 uncultured Pelagibacteraceae bacterium | reverse complement strand
TATGCAGGCATTTTAAGCAAAAGAGAAAATAAAAATCATAAAAAAGAACTTAAAAAAAATGATTATAACGAAATAGATTTGGTTATAGTTAATTTTTATCCATTTGAAGAAACATTAAGAAATACAAAAAATCAACATAAAATTATTGAAAATATAGATATTGGAGGTCCAACTCTTGTAAGAGCAGCAGCTAAAAATTATAAATATACAACTGTTCTTACCTCTCCAAAACAATATAGAGAATTCATTTTGGATTTAGAAAAAAATAAAGGTGCTACAAGTTTAGAGTTTAGAAAGAAACTATCTCAAGAAGCATTTAATTTAACAGCATATTACGATTCGGTAATTTCAGAATATTTAAATACTAAAAATAATAATTATTTTCCTCAAAAAAAAACTATTCATGGAAATTTAGTTGAATTATTAAGATATGGGGAGAACCCTCATCAACAATCAGCAATCTATAGTAAAAATAATAATTTAGACATTATCCAATTGAATGGAAAAAAATTAAGTTATAATAATTATAATGATATTTATGCAGCTTTAAATATTTCACAAACACTTCCAAAAAATACAGGGACTGTAATTATAAAACATGCAAATCCTTGTGGTGTCTCAGTGAATAATAATAAAATACAGAGTTATAAAGAGGCTTTAGCATGTGACCCTATAAGTGCATTTGGAGGAATTGTTTCGTGTAATTTTAGAGTAAATAAGAAAATAGCTCTTGAATTAAATAAAATATTTTTAGAGGTCATCATAGGACTTGGTTTTGATAAGGACTCTCTTAAAATTCTAAAAAAGAGGAAAAATATTAGATTAATTGATGCATCAAAATTAAAAAAACAGAATCTTAACAATATAATTGGTAACTTTGACTCTCTATTATTTCAAAATTCAGATAACAAAATTTTTACCAAAAATAATTTTAAAGTTGTATCTAAAATAAAACCAACAAAGAAAATATTTAATGATTTACTATTTGCCTTTAATGTTTGTAGGAATGTAAAATCTAATGCAATTGTTTTGGCAAGAAATAGTTCAACTATAGGAATAGGATCTGGTCAACCAAGTAGACTAGATAGTTGTAAGATAGCAATAGATAAGATGAAAAAATTCCAAAAAATTAGTGAAAATGATATAATATTAGGAGCGTCAGATGCTTTTTTTCCATTTGTAGATGGAATTGAAACTTTAGTTCAAAATGGAGTAAGTGCAATTATACAGCCCTCAGGATCTATTCGTGATAAGGAAATTATCAAGTTTGCAGATGATTTAGGCGTTATTCTTATCTTTTCTAATACGAGGCACTTTAAACATTAAAGTTTAATTAACTCTATCAATTTTTGCTGCAAGCACAAAGTCACTTTCATGCAGCCCATTAATGGCATGTGTTTGTATTTTAATTTTAGCATAACCCCAACCGAACCAGATGTCCGGATGATGACCTTCCTTTTCAGCAATTTCACCTACTTTATTAACAAAAGATTGGCTTTCTAAAAAATTATCAAATTTAAAGTTTTTAATAATGTAGAAATCTTTGTTATCAACTGATTCTACATCCCATCCATCAACTTTCTTAAGATATTTATGAATTTCCTCTAAATTAAAACTTGGGATACCGCCTTCGCATGGAATACATTTTTTATCTGCTAAATCGCTCATTAGTTATTATTATAAATATTGAATTTCAAAAAGCAAGTTATTGATGAATTATTTAAGATCTAAAGATAAATTTTGATCTTCAGCCCAATTATTAATGATTAAAAAATTATGCAAAGAATTACCTTTAATGGTATTATGAACTTTAATTTTTTTTTCTAAACCGTCTTTGGTATTTTCTTCATCAAATTTTTTTTCATTATTCAACCATTTTTCTGGAAAATTCATTAGTTCCGTTTTATTTTCACTTATTTTTGTGTACTCTGGATATTTTGCTTCATACTCGTGACAACCTCTCTTGCTTTTAACTAAAAAATTATTTTCAAAATATTTAATCAAAATTTTTTTTGTATTTTTTTCTACTTCTAGAGCCTGCTCAAGGCTTGTACAATAAATAATACTTTTAAATACGACGTTTTTAGACTTTTTATCTATCATATTTTTTCTATTAAAATTTGAGAAAAATGTAATCTGATCAAAGAGAAGAGTCACCTTAAGTAAATCATAAATATTTTTTGACTCTATTACTACTTTAAAACATTCAAAACAATATTTTGGGATTGAATTATATTTAAAAAAAATCTTCTTATGCCTTTCACAATTAAGAAAAATTGATTTTTTTCGAAAAATTTGAAATTTATTATAAGAAAGATTCTTAAGAGTTTTATAAACTATTTTTTTACATTTAATGAAATAATCAATAATTTCACTATCAGATATTTCTTTTGAAAAATCGATATTGATTGGAATATTTTTAATTTTTTGATCTAAGTTAAAAATTTCATTATCAGTGGAAAAATTTGGTTTATAAAATGATAGTAATTCAATAATTTTATCTCTAGCAAGTTTGTAATCCTTTTTGATATCAATTGATTTAACAAGAAATTTATAAGATTTTTCTAATTCACTAGTATTAAAATAAGCTAAACCTAAATTATAATAACCAGGATAAAAATTTGGATTTATGTCAATTGATTTCTCAAAATCTAATATTGATTTTTTAAAATCACTAAGTTTAAAGTTAATTAATCCAAGTATATTATGAAATTGAGCCATATTTTTTAAATATGGATATTTTTCTTTACTATAATTAGCTAATAATAATGCTTCTTTTGAGTTACTTGTATTCTGACATTCTATGATTTTATTTATTTGAGCAAACTCATTTTCATAATTTTGTTTGTCCATTTTTTTTTTATCAATTTTATTAAAATTGCATCTTTCGAATTATATCGTAAGTCTCAATTTTTTTGGAGCGGGCAATGGGACTCGAACCCACGACCTTCTCGTTGGCAACGAGACGCTCTACCACTGAGCTATGCCCGCTTCTTTACCAAGTATTATAGATTGAGGTCATGTAAAAGCAAGTATTTGTTAAAATTTTTATATTCAAAACTTTATTTTATTACTCGATAAAGTTTTTTGCATAGTATCTAGATATTTATCAAATTTTTTCCATTGTAATGATGTATCTTTTCTAATTTTGCCCCTAACCTGTTGTAACGATGCTGTAGTAATAGGTCTGTTTGTTTTATCATAACTTCGCAATTGATCCTCCCATTTTAAACCAAGAAATGTTAATATATTTTTAGTATGTAATTCATAATTTTCTACAAAGTTTTCATACTTTACATTTAAGAAACTTTTCTCAAATTTGTTTGTCCAAAATTTCATTAGATCTGAGTAACAAGTATAGTAGTTAGCTGTGTCCTCCTGGGTTAAATTAAAGTCCATTCCACTATGAACAAAATTTGTTTTATAATTAGACCAGCAAACAGCCATTGGATTTCTCTCAATATGCAGAATTTTTGCCTCTGGTAATGCATTAATAATAAATCCAATCCATCTAAAATTTGCAGGCATTTTATCAATTATAAATGGTTTTTGTGAAATTTTAGATAAATTACCTAAATAAAATTTTCTTATTTCACTAAAATAATTCCTCAAATTTATTGGCTTTTCTAGACCTAATTTATCTAAAATATTTGGCAAATATCTCAACTCACCTGCACCATAAATTTGAGAGTGTGATGATATAATTTGCTCCAACAAAGTTGTTCCAGACCTTGGCATACCAAGGATAAATATTGGTGTTAATTTATTTTTATCAAATTTGATATCGAAATAACTTTTTTCTTTAAAAAAAAATTTTATATCATTAAATAACTTCTTTTCTGCTTTAATTGAGTATTTTGATTTTTCCTTTTTTAATAAATTGAATTTTTTAAGGTAATTAAATCCAAGTTCAATATTATCTTGGTCAAAATATCCTTTACTTAATGCTTCAAAAGCAAATATTTTATTTTCATATGTTAAATTATCTAAATTTATATTTTCTAAATATTTAAAAATTTTGTTTATTTTGTTAATTTTTGTTAAATTAATATAGTTTCGAGCACTTGGTATATGGGATTTGTCTATTTCAAATGCTTTGATGAAATATTCTTTACTCCTTTTTTCATCTCCTAAAATTAAATATGCAGTACCAAGATTGTAAAGTGTTTTAATGTTATTTCTGTCTATACCCAAAATTTTTTTATAAATAATTATCAAATCCTCGTAATTATTATTTTCTTTATACATTGAAGACAAATTAAAAAGAGCTTCAATGTTTTTTTCTTTCAAACTAACTGCTTTTTCAAAGCTTTTTAATGCTTCCTCTCTTTTATTTAACAATTTTTGAGTATTCCCTAAATTATTATAAGCCTCTGAAAAACTTGGGTTTAGTTCTATTGCAAAGTTAAACGAGATAATTGCATCGTGATATTTTTTTAATTTTTTTTGAACATTTCCATATGTGTAATATAACTCCGGTGTTTTTTTGAAAGAAATTAAATTATTTAAATATTCTTCAGCTTTTACAAATTTTTGAAGATTTATAAGTGAAAGCGAAATTAAAAATAATACCTGAGGGTCATTATTTTTTTTAAGCAATTTTTCACCATGTTTTATCACATCATCAAATTTTTTTTCCTTGTATAAATTTAAAATTTTTGTCTTTATTTTTTCAAAATAAATTGAATTCATAAGCAAATTGTTATATTTTAATTATAATGAAAAAAGAAGATCTTCCAAACATTATACCTGTTTTTCCGTTGTCAAATTTTATTATATTTCCTAGAACAACTGTTCCATTAAATATATTTGAACCAAGATATATTAAAATGATAGATGAAAGTATGAAAAGCAACAGAATCATAGGAATGATTCAACCAAAAAAAACTGGGGAATTGAGGAAACCGGACTTATATAAAATTGGATGCGCTGGAAAAATAACAAGTTTTAACGAAACAGATGATGGAAGATACTTGATAGTTATAAATGGGATTTGTAGATTTCAGATATCTGACGAAATTAAGAATGAAAATTTATATAGAGAATGTGAGGTCAAATATGACGATTTCTATGGTGATTTAAACGAAAAAACAAATGAGATAAAGTTTTCAGATTTAAGTTTAATTTTTCAAAATCTTAAAGGACTATTTAAGAAACAAGGATATGAAATTAATTGGAAAGAGCTTGAAAAGCAAAGCTTAGATCAAACAATTAATACTCTATCAATGGCATCACCATTTTCATTGGAGGAAAAACAAGTTTTACTTGAAACCAAAGATTTAAATATAAGAAAAGAAAAATTACAAGAAATTCTAAATACGTATATTTTAGATAATTTTAATAACAAAACTTTACAATAAATAATAAAAGTTAATTCGACAAGTATGTTGCGTATTTGTTTAAAAACTTATTACCTTTTAAAATTTTAAAAATAGGTTCTGACAAATTATTTTGTAATTTACTATCAAGTTTGAAAAAAGAATTTATGGTATCTATTCCTAAACCATAAATAAAATTTATATGTTTGTTATTTTCCTGGAATTTTTTAGCGATCATTTCTCCATCATCAATACCTAATTTAATATTTTCTTCTAAAATATTAGATAAAGATTTAATATCTCTGATAGTCATATTAAAACCTTGTCCTGCTAACGGATGAACTCTATGTATCAAATCTCCAAAAGATAAAATGTTTTTAAAATAATAGTTTCGCAGTACTAAGAACTTAATACCAACAGATTCAACTTCACTAATTTTAATTATCTTATATTGACGATTATGATCGTTAATTATTTTAAGAAGACTTAATTTATCTATTAATTTTGAAGAATTATTTGAATAGACAATTGAAGTTTGATTATTAGATAATGGGAGAAATGCTAGAGGACCATTTTTAGTAAATATTTGAGTAGCAATTTTATTTTCAATTTTTTTATGATTTATTATCACTGTGTGAGCTAGAGATTTATAATTTTTTTCTACTCTTTTTTGAAAATATTTTTTTGTAATTGGATTATTTTGCTCAGAGTTAATAATTAAATTGTAGTCTCGTTTTTTAATAGCATTAAGATTATAGTTTTTTAGATTAATAAAATTTAAAGATTTATTTTTTTTCACTAAATTATATAAATCTCTATATTTTAGTAAAATAAAATTACTTTGATTTTTATTCTTAAACTCAAATAACTC
>CACKZF010000031.1 GCA_902604565.1 uncultured Pelagibacteraceae bacterium | reverse complement strand
ATAAGTATTGATCCCATGATAACTTCAGTACTTGAAGGATTTCCAACTCTGCTAGCTAATATTTCAGGAGGTAATAAAGGTAGATAAAGTGCAGTTATTACAACAAGAATTGAAAAAATAATATCTATTATAGGAACTTTGCTTTTTGATTTGTCATCAGGAAAACTTTTCCAATTATAAAATAGAAACACTAGGCCAACTACAAAAGAGATGTGTATACCTCTATGAAGTATATCTCTAATTGTTCCAAATCCTGAGGCATAAAAATGGTAAGTTGACATTGTAACTAATGCAATAAACGTCAATAATTTCAGAAAATTTTTTAATTTTCTTTCGTTACTTTTTATTTCAAACTTTTCTTCTAGTTTTGAAACTTCCTCAGGAGAAATATTAAATTGAGACATAATAATGCCCTAGGTCTAATGACCTAGGGCACAATTTATTTTAGGATACTTATAAATTTAATTTATAAGTCCTGCTTCTTTATAGAACTTTTCTGCGCCAGGATGTAATGGTACTCCTACTCCAGAAAGAGCTGTATCAGGCGTTATTGTTTTACCTTTAGCATGACCAACATCCATTAGCTTTCTAGATTCTTTATTCCATAAAGCTTTAGTGATTTGATAGATTAGCTCATTATCTTCTTTTGCAGATGTAAACCATTGGGCACCTACTGCTACAGTATTTACCTCATCAACTCCTTCATAAGTTCCTGAAGGAATTGGGCTTTGTGAGAAAAATCCATATTTTGAAGTTAATGCTTTTGCTCCTGCACCATCTATAGGAACTAATTTTACATCAACTGCGGATGCTAACTCAACAATAGCTCCTGTTGGAAAACCTGCTACAACAAAAATTGCATCAACTTTACCATTTCTTAGTGCGTCAGTAGCTGCTTTACCTTTTAATGCTTCAGCTTTTACATCACTAGTACTCAAACCATTTGACTCTAAAATTAATTTAGCGTCGACATACGTACCAGATCCAGGTTCGTCGAGTGAAACTCTTTTACCTTTTAGGTCTTTAACAGAATTAATATTGCTTTTTTTAAGCGCAACTAAATGAATGTGTTCTTGAAATAGTGCTGCGATAGTTCTTAAATCTTTTGCTGGTTCTTTTCCTTCCATAGTACCAGTGCCGGTGTAAGCCCAATAAGCAACATCAGACTGTGCAAATCCTGAATTTCTTAAACCTGAAATAATAGCATTTACATTATCTACTGATCCTCTTGATGAAACAGCTGACGCAATTAAGTTAGGAACTCCACAACTTCCACCTTTACCACATTCTCTTGATCCTGGCGGTTTAGAAATTGCATTTGCAATCATTCCACCAACTGGATAATAAGTGTAAGCTGTTCCTCCTGTACCAATTGTAAAAAATTTTAGTTCTTGAGAAAATGATTTACCTGACAAACCAAGTGTCAGAAGTAATATCATTAGAGAACTTTTGAATAAGTTTTTAATCATTTTTACTCCAATCTATTAATTATTATTACTATTTAATATTAATCAATTATTATTGTCTATATAAATTTAGAAGTATTTATGGTGTCTTAAGTTCATCTAAATTTTTAAATTCATTTAAAATATTAGGATTTATAAGAGCTTGAATATTTTTTATTTTATTTCCTTCAATTGTATTTCTGACAGCAATCTCAACTATTTTTCCATTTTTTGTTCTCGGTATATCTGAGACCTCAATTATTTTTTTGGGTACATGCCGTGGGGATGCATCATTACGTATAGCCTTCTTTAAATTAAAAGATAAATCTTCATTTAACGACTTGGGTTTCTTAAGAACAACAAATAATATAATTCTTACATCATTATCCCATTTCTGACCTATAACTATTGATTCTTTTACTTCTTTAAATTTATCGACTACAGAATATATCTCAGCAGTACCTAGTCTTGCTCCCCCAGGATTTAGTGTAGCATCAGATCTCCCATAAATTACATAACCTCCGTTAGATTTTCTTTCAGCAAAATCTCCATGATGCCAAACATTTTTATATTTTTTGAAATATGCACTCTTATATTTTTCATTATTCTTATCATTCCAAAATAGTTTTGGCATTGAGGGAAAGGGGGATTTACAGACTAATTCTCCTTTTTTATTTATTAAAGACTTGCCTCTTTCAGAAAAAACATCTGTATTCATTCCTAATCCATTATTTTGAATCTGCCCCCTGTAAACTGGTGAATATATATTTCCTAATACGAAGCACGATACTAAATCTGTTCCACCTGCAATAGATGCTAAATGAACATTTTTTTTTATATTTTTATAAACATAATCAAAACCATCAGAGGATAAGGGTGATCCAGTCGAACAAATAGTTTTTAGATACTTTAGTTTGTATTTGTTTTTAATATTTACGTTTTGCTTTTTTAATTGATCTATGTACTTAGCACTTATACCAAAGAGAGAAATTTTTTCTTTCTCAGCTATTTTAAATAGTAAATCATTTCTTTTATACATTGGAAAGCCATCAAATAGAACTATAGAGGCTTTTGATGCCAAAAAAGTCATTAACCAGTTCCACATCATCCATCCACATGTAGTAAAATAAAATACGTTATCTCCTTGTTTAACATCACAATGAAGTTTGTGCTCTTTAAGATGTTGTAACAGAACTCCACCAGCTCGATGACATATACACTTTGGTTTTCCTGTAGTTCCACTCGAGTACAAAATTGCTAACTCTTTATCAAAATCAAATTTTTTATATGAATATTTTCTATCTTTTTTATCTTTAAGCTTATTGTAATAAAAAATTTTAATTCCCTTTATCTTTTTTTGATTTAATGTTTTTTTACCTGGGTAATTAATTATTAGTACACTCCTAATGGATTTAATTTTTTTAAGAATTACTGGTAGTCTTTCAAGAATATTTATTTCTTTACCACTATAGTAATACCTATCAGTAATGATTAATAGCTTTGGTTTAATTTGAGAAAATCTCTCTATAACTCCCTGGGAACCAAAATCAGGAGAACATGATGACCATATGGCTCCTATAGCACTAGCTGCTAAAAAACTCTCAACTGTTTCAGTTTGATTGGATGTATATGCAGCAATTCTATCTTTTTCGTTTATTTTATTTTCTTTAAAAAAATTAATTAATTTTAAAGTATTATTATTTAATTCTTTCCAAGATTTTTCTTCTCTATATCCATTTTCACTTATAAATGTTATAGCTTTTGAATTATCTTTTTTTGGTAATAAATTTTCTGCATAATTTAATTTTGAATTTACTAAAAATTTGCTTTTAATAATTTCTTTGGGAAAATGAAATTTATCATTTTTAATTCCGTTGATATTTGAGTATTCCCAAATTGAAGACCAAAACTGTTTTGGATTCTTGATAGTCCAATTAAATAACTTTTTATAATTTTTATTAGGTCTAAAATTAAATTTTTTTGCCAAAAATTTTTCAAACTCAAATAGATTTGATTTTAATTTAGTTTGAGAATCTGCTTCCCAGAGTTTTTGAGGCATAAAAAAATATATTTAATTTTTAGAAATTATGATAACCTTAAAGCATTAAATAATAAAAATGAGAACTTTTTCCTCAATGATTCGGACTAGTTTTATCCTATTTTTGTTCTTTAGAGGTAACAATATATAGTATTTGTAAAAAAAATCACACCAAAGCTAGAAATGATAAAAAATAAAATCACAGCAGTTCTTGGACCTACAAATACTGGAAAAACCTTCCTAGCAATAGAGACAATGCTTTCTTTTGATTCGGGCATGATCGGTTTTCCATTAAGACTACTTGCAAGAGAAGTTTATGACAAAATTATTAAGAAAGTAGATCCATCTAAAGTTGCTTTGATAACTGGCGAGGAAAAAATTATTCCAATTAATGCCAAATATTTTCTTTGCACTGTTGAGTCAATGCCATTGGACAAAAGCTTAGAATTTGTTGGAATAGATGAAATACAAATGTGTAATGACCACGAAAGAGGTCATATTTTCACAGATAGATTATTACATATGAGAGGTGAAAAACTTACTATGTTAATGGGTTCAAATTCTATAAAAAAAATTATTCAAAAACTGGATGATGATATCGAGTTTAAACATAGAGAAAGACTCTCAAAATTATCTTTTGGTGGTCATAAAAAAATTTCGAGAATAGAAAGGAAAAGTGCTGTGATAGCCTTTTCCACTGAAGAAGTTTATGCGATTGCAGAATTGATTAGACGTCAAAAGGGCGGAGCTGCAATTGTGATGGGTTCTCTTAGTCCTAAAACAAGAAACTCCCAGGTGAATTTATATCAATCAGGTGACGTCGATTATTTAGTTGCAACTGATGCAATTGGAATGGGAATTAATATGGATCTAGATAATGTTTATTTTTCAAATTTAAAAAAGTTTGATGGTAAAAAGCTAAGAAATTTAAATATTTCTGAAGTTGGACAGATTGCAGGTAGAGCAGGAAGATATTTAAATGACGGTATATTTGGTACAACTGGTGAATGTAAAGAAGTTGGACCAGAGGAAATTGAGGCATTAGAATCTCACAACTTTCCAGATATACAAACAATTTTTTGGAGAAACTCAAAATTAAATTTTAATAATAAAGTATCATTATTAAAATCTTTAGAGGAGAGACCTCGGGAAGACTGGCTTAGAAGAATAAGTGAATGCCAAGATGAAAAAGTATTAAAATATTTTTTAAAAGAAGCACCAAATATAGAAATTCAAGATAATACTGAAACCTTAGAAATACTTTGGGAATGCTGTCAAATTCCTGATTTTGTAAAAAAAACTTATGGTCATCATTTTGAGGTTGTAAGTAAAATTTTTAATTTTTTAACAAAAGGGGAAAAAAAAGTTCCTAACCACTATATGAAAGAACAATTATCCTTGTTAGACAAATTAGACGGGAATGTAGACTCTTTATCAAATAGAATTGCTAACGTTAGAACTTGGGCTTATGTATCCAATAAATCTAATTGGGTTGAAAATCAAGATTATTGGATAGAAAGAGCAAAAAACCTTGAAGATAAACTATCAGATAGACTTCATGATGAATTAACAAAAACATTTATTGATAAAAGAGCAAGTGTTTTAGCTAGAGGTTTAAAACAAGATATTATGTTTGAAACAGAAATTGTAAATGGCGAAGAGGTAATGATTAATGAACAGTATATTGGCCGATTAAAAGGTCTTAAATTAGAGTTAGATCTAAAAGTTGATACATTAGATGCTGATATAAAATCTTTAAAAAAGGCCGCAAGACAAAACGTTGCCCCTGAAATTATCAAAAGAATAACTCAGATAATTGATACTGGTTTAATTGAATTAAATGATGATTTTAAAGTTTATTGGAACAACAATCAAATTGCTAAATTAATTCCAGGTTCAGATTATTTAAATCCACAAATTCAATTAATTATAGATGAAATGATTGAGAATAGTGAGAAATCAAGACTAAACTCATATTTGCAGAGCTGGCTAAATAAAAAAATTGAAACAGAGTTAAAAAGTCTAATAGATTTGAAAAATGTTAAAGATAATAATTCAGAACTAAGAGCTTTAGCATATCATCTTTATGAAAATAACGGAGTTGTAAAAAGAGAGGAAGTTTTGAATTATTTAAATAAACTTAACCAGGATGAGAGAAAAAAATTAAGAAACTTAGGTGTTAAATTTGGAAGATACCATGTTTTTTTATTTAAATTGTTTAAACCAAGTTCGGTATCGTTAAGAATTCTTTTATGGAAAAATTTTAATGAGAAAAATTTTGACTTCTTACCTCCCACTTTTGGATTAAATTTTTTAGAGGAAAAGGCGAAATTAAATAAAAATTTAATGCTTTTATGTGGTTTTGAAAAATTTGAAAATTTATATGTAAGGATAGATATATTAGAGAGATTATTTCTAATGATTTTTAACACTAAATCGGAAGATAAAATTAAAGAGATCAAGCTAATTCCTGAAATGTTGAATTTGTTAGGTTGTAATAAAGAGAATTTTGTGAAATTAATAAAAAAAATGAATTACAAAACTTATGAAAAAAATAATAATCTTCACTTTAAATATATTCCATTAAGAAGAATGATAAAAAAAAATAACAGCAAGACTATTAATGATAATCCTTTTAATGTTCTTTCTCAACTTAACTTAAAATAATGTTTAATATTTTTAAAAAAGAAGAAAGTGAAAAAGAAAATAATCATCCATCAATAATTGCGGTTGCTTGTTTATTAATTCATTCAGCTAGAATTGATGAAAATTTCACAGATAAAGAAAGAAAAATAATTAAAGAAGCTATTATTGAAATGGGAGCTGAAACCAAAGAAATTGATAAAATAATGCAAGATGCTGAAGAAAAAGAAAAAGAATCAAATCAAATACTCAATTTTACCAGAGAGATTAAAAATATAAATGCGGAGGACAAACTAATTATTATAGAGGCGTTATGGGATATTATATACTCTGACGAAGATGCTGATATGTATGAAACAAACTTAATGAGAAGGTTATCTGGTTTACTTTATCTTGATCCAAAAGTTGTGGGTGATATTAAAGAAAAAGTTCGTCAAAAAAAAATATGACATATTTAGTAAATGATAAATGCATCAAATGTAAATTGATGGACTGTGTAGAAGTTTGCCCGGTCGATTGCTTTTACGAAGGCAAAAATATGCTTGTAATTAAACCTGATGAGTGTATAGATTGTGGCGTTTGTGAGCCAGAATGTCCAGTAGATGCGATTATATCTGATGATGACGACAATGACGGGAAATGGTTAGAGGTTAATAGAAAGTATGCTGATGTATGGCCAAACATTAGTGAAAAGAAAGATCCTCCGACGGATCATGAAAAATATAAAGACGTAAAAGATAAATATGAAAAATATTTTAAAGAAAATCTTGAATAATAAAAAAGCAAAGAAAGTTATTAAAAAAAAAGTTAAAACCGAAAAAAAAATTGTTAAAAGAAAAAAAGTTACCAAGTTAGTAAAGGTTAAAAAAGTAAATAAAGAATTAAATAAAAAAAAGATAATTAAAGTCTCAAAAAAAAAGGATAAAGTTGAAGTCAAAACTGATCCATTAAGAATACCAAAAAATAATGAGCAAAAACCCGAAATTAAAAAAGTAAAAAAGCAAGATACTGAAAAAAGATTATTTAAAGCTAAAGATTATGTTGTTTATCCAAAACATGGAGTAGGTCAAATTACTGAAACTAAAAAAATCAATATAGGTGGAATTGATGTTGAAACTTACATTCTTAAATTTGAAAAAGATAAAGCAAATGGAATGGTTCCAGTGAATAAACAATCTCACTTAAGACCTTTGGCAACTATAAATCAAATAAATAAATGTATAAGCATTCTGAAAAGTAAACCAAAAATAAAACGTTCCATGTGGAGTAGAAGAGCTCAAGAGTATGAGGCAAAAATTTCATCAGGTAAAATTTATGATTTAGCTGAAGTTGTAAGAGACCTTAATAAAGGTGATGATATAATGATTGACCAGTCTTATAGTGAAAGACAGTTGTTTGAAAAAGCTTATGATAGACTCTTAACTGAGTTTCAAATTGTAATGGGATCAAGTTTGGAAGATGCTCAGAAAAAACTTGATAAAGCCTTAAAAAGAAATTTAGAAAAACAAATGCAAAAGATTGAGCAAAAACCCTCTATTGAGGAAGTAAGTAATCAAGAAATACCGGAGTAAAAAAAACGCTCCCCACGCAAGCGCCATGAGGAGCGTTATCAGTTAAAAAGAATACTAAACTATCTTCTTTTTTTCTTCTTAGCTTTTTTCTTAGCTTTTTTCTTAGTTTTCTTTTTAGCAGCTTTCTTTTTTCTTTTAGCCATCTTTAGCTCCCTTTTTTATAAACGAATCTTTATGATTCGTTATTAACTAATTTTT
>CACKZF010000030.1 GCA_902604565.1 uncultured Pelagibacteraceae bacterium | reverse complement strand
TTTTCAATTAAGTTATTAAAAAAACTAAACTCAAACCTAAAAAAAAACAAAGCAGTAGTTCCTTATGTTAAAACATATAACTCAATAAAATATAGAAGTGAAAATAAAATTCAGAATTTGAATAGAGAAAATTTGCTATTCACCCAGACACCACAATGTTTTAATTTTAAAAGTTTGTTCAATCTATCAAAATTAAATAATATAAAAATTACTGATGAGGCAACATTATTTTTAAATAATAAAAAAAAAATTAAATTTATAAAAGGTGAAGAAAATAATTTCAAAATTACAACAAAGTCTGATTTAGAAAAAATTAATATTCAAAATTTTTATGGAATCGGTTTTGATATACATAGATTAATTAAAAACAAAAAATTATATCTGGGAGGAATAAAAGTTCCATTTCATTCGGGTCTACAAGGTCATTCGGATGGAGATGTAATTATCCATGCTATAATAGATGGACTACTGGGTGCTATGAGAAAAAAAGATATTGGAACTCTTTATCCAAGCAACAAAAGAAGATTTAAAAATATAAGATCACCCAATATGTTATCTCCTATTTTGAAAAACTTGCATAAAGAAGGATATTTTATAAATAATGTCGACATAAATTTAATTTGTGAAAAACCTAAAGTCTCAAAATATAGAGAAAAAATTATCACTTCATTATCCAATTTGCTCAGTGTAAATAAAGATCAAATTAATTTAAAAGGTAAAACAGTTGAGAAGTTGGGTTTGATTGGAAAAGAAGAGGCTATCGCATGTGAAGCGATAGTGTCTTTAAATTATTATGCTTAAAAAAATAAATTCTTTATTTGTTACAATGTTTGGCATTGGAAAATTGCCAAAAATACCTGGGAGCTATGCTTCTTTAGTTACAGTTATCTTTTTATATATATTATTTAATATTTTTTCAGTTCCAGCGGATGCTTTTTTATTTTTATTAGTAGTTATTTTTATAATTTCACTTTTTTCAGTAAACTTATTCATTAAAGATTTAACCAATAAAGATCCAAAAGAGGTTGTTATTGATGAGTTTATTGGTCAATCAATACCAATTTGCCTTTACGAAATTGCCCATAAAGAACCAACGGATCCAGCAAGAGTGCTAACCTTTTATTTTATAATGTTTATTCTTTTTAGAATTTTTGATATCGCAAAGCCCTACCCTGTAAGTTATTACGATAAAAACTTTAAGAATAGCTTTGGTGTTATAATGGATGATGTTTGTGCTGGATTATATGTAGTGGCAATTCTCGTCTTTTATATGATAATTAGCTCATGAGTAATTTATTCTTTAAAATTGTAAAGTTAATGACTAAAAAAAAACTAACAGTATCCTTTGCAGAGTCGTGCACCGGAGGACTTTTAGCGAGTTCAATTACATCTATTAGCGGATCATCAAAAGTATTTAATATGGGGCTAGTGACTTATTCCAATAATGCAAAAGTAAAATTGCTTAAAGTTCCAAAAAAAACTATTACAAAGTATGGGGCAGTTAGCAATGAAACCTGTTTATCAATGGTTAAAAATTTAAGTAAAATTAGTAAATCAAATATATCAATCTCAATCACAGGAGTTGCGGGTCCGAATGGAGGAACAAAAGAAAAACCAGTAGGACTAGTTTACATAGGACTTAAAAAAGGAAGCAAAATAATAATAAAGAAAAACTTATTTAAAAATAAAAATAGAATTTCAATTCAAAAAGCAACAGTAAATCAAGCTCATAAAATGATTTTAAATATATTATAAACTTTCAGCTCTTTTCTGGAATGCATCAGCTATTTTTTCAAGACCAAATTGAAAAGACTTGGTCATTAAAATATTCAAAAATTTATTTTTAATTTCAAAATCTACATCAAAAGTCACCTCAGTTAAATCTCCTTGCTCCTGAAATTTCCAATTATTTTCTAAATAATTTAAAGGACCATCTATATTTGTTACAAAAATTGTGTCATCTTTTTTATTAAATTTCACATCACTTTTATAGGTATCTACAAAAAGTCCTTTACCTATTGTTAAATCAGCAACAATAAGTATTAGATCTCCTTTTTGTTTTCTTTCATATACTTTTGAACCCTGACAGAACGGAACAAATTCAGGATATTTTTCAATATCTAAAACGAACTCTATGAGTTTATCTTTTTTGTTATCAATTAATCTCTTAACTGATGCTTTTGGCATTAATGAATATTTTTTCTATTGATTTTAAGTTTATTAAAATCTTCATCTGCATGATAAGAAGATCTTGTTAAAGGTGATGAAGATACTAATAAAAATCCTTTTGATTTTGCTATTTTACCTAATTCTTTAAATTCATCTGGATGGTAATACCTATTTAATGGAAAGTGCTTGGCCGAAGGTTGAAGATATTGACCTATAGTTAAGAAATCAACTTCTGCTGATCTTAGATCATCCATAACCTGAATTATCTCATCTTTTGTTTCTCCAAATCCAACCATAATTCCTGATTTTGTAAAAACATTTTTATTGAATTTTTTTGAATTTTTTAAAAGTTCTAATGATCCAAAATATCTTGCCCCTGGTCTAACTTTTACATAAAGACTTGGAACAGTTTCAATATTATGATTAAAAACATCTGGGCTTGCGTCCAATACTCTTTTATAAGCTTCTCCTTTTCTTAAAAAATCAGGCGTTAAAACTTCAATTGTTGTATTTGGATTTTTTTTCCTTGTTGCAACAATAACATCATGAAAATGGTTTGATCCACCATCAGGAAGGTCGTCTCTATCAACAGATGTAATAACAACATGTCTTAAACTTAATTTTTTAACTGCATTCGCTATTTTGATTGGCTCAAATTGATCCAATTTTTCTGGTTTTCCTGTTTTAACATCACAAAATGCACATGCTCTTGTACATGTGTCACCCATTATCATTAGTGTAGCGTGCCTTTTGCTCCAACATTCAGTAATATTAGGGCAGTTTGCTTCTTGGCAAACTGTTACAAGATTATCTTTATTAACAACTGTTTTAGTTAAAAAAAATTCTTTACTATTTAGTAGCTTGGATCTAATCCACTCAGGTTTCTTTTTAATAGGATTAATCGGTTTATTAACTTTTTCAGGGTGTCTTGGTCTATTTTTGATTTCCATTATTCTTGATTATATAGGTAGTCTCCCCTTCTTTTCCAAATAAAAACTTTTCTCGAATTAATATTTCTATGAAATCTAAGTCTATATTTTCAGTTAAAAGTGAATTTTTATGCTCTAAATCAGCTATTTTATTAATTAAGATAATCTGATCATTTTTCAATTGTTCATAAATATCTTTCTTTTCAATGTAAGAAATCAGACCTCTTTCACCATCCAATAAATTGAAAAAGAAATATATAAAAAGAAAAGTAAGAATTAATATAAAATAGTTTTTTTTTAATTTATCTAACATTAATTAATCTTATTCATTTTTGTAGATCTACCAAGATCTTCTTCTATACGTATTAGTTGATTATATTTTGCTATTCTCTCTGATCTTGCAAGAGATCCAGTTTTAATTTGATTTGAATTTGTGCCTACCGCTAAATCAGCAATAAATGTATCTTCGGTATCACCAGACCTATGTGAGATGATTGTTTTAAAACCAATGAGTTGTGCAAATTTTATTACTTCAAGTGTTTCGGTAACAGTGCCTATTTGGTTCAATTTTATTAAAATACTATTTGCTGATAAATTCAGAAAACCTATTTTTAATCTTTCTAGGTTTGTAACAAAAAGATCGTCACCTATAATTTGTGTTTTGCTATTTGCTTGTTTTAAAAATTTTGACCATGCCTTCCAGTCATCTTCAGCAAATGGATCTTCAATCGATTTTATTTGATATTTTTTAATAAGTTGTAAATATTTTTTTATTGATCGATCAACACTTATATAGCTTTTGGAATGTATCGAATACTTGCCTTTTTTTATTAATTCATTTGCTGCAACATCTAAACATATAGATATGTCTTTACCATTTTTAAAACCTGATTTTTTAATCGCTTGAACTATGAGTTTTAATGCACTTTCATTATCACTTATCATTGGTGCAAAGCCACCTTCATCACCTACATTAACAGAGTGACCTGCTTTTTTTAATAATACTTTTAAATTGTTTATTACTAAAAAACACATTCTGACAGCATCATTAAATGATTTTGCTTTATCGGGTCTAATCATAAACTCTTGTATTCTAAGGCCATTATCAGCATGGGCACCCCCATTAATAATATTCATTAAAGGAAAGGGCATTTTAAAATTTTTTTTAACAATAAAATTTTTATATAAAGGTATTTTTTTTACTTTAGCTGATAATTTTTTTACAGCCATGGATACAGCTAATATTGTATTCGCACCTAACTTTGTTTTTTGTTTTGTGCCATCTAATTTTATTAGAATACTATCTATTCTCTCTTGGTCATGGATGTTTTGATTTTTTAATTTTTTTGAAATTAATTTATTAACAGTTGCAACTGGTATTAAAACACTTTTTCCTAAGTATTTTTTATTACTATTATCTCTTTTTTCATAAGCCTCAAAAGTTCCTGTTGAAGCACCTGAGGGACAAATTGCTGACTCACTTAAATTATTTGAAAATACTTCAGCCTCAATGGTGGGATTTCCCCTACTATCATAAACCTGTCTGGCTACAACTCTTTTGATTTTGCTCATTAATTACTTTTTAACTAAACTATCAATTTCTACAATTTGATTAATTAGCTCGTCTAATTTATCTAAAGGTACCATGTTTGGACCATCTGATGGAGCATTATCTGGGTCTTGATGTGTTTCCAAAAAAATAGCTGCAACACCTACTGCAACAGCTGCTCTCGACAAATACTCAACAAATTCTCTTTGACCACCACTTTTTTCGCCTAGACCACCAGGTTGTTGGACTGAATGAGTTCCATCAAATACTACTGGATAACCATTTTTTGCCATGATGGGAATAGATCTCATATCTGAGATCAATGTATTATAACCAAAACTTGCTCCTCTTTCGGTAACTAAAATATTTTCATTCCCACTGTCTGAAATTTTTTTTGTTACATTAACCATATCCCATGGAGCAAGAAATTGACCTTTTTTAACATTTATAATTTTATTGGTTTTAGCAGCAGCAATTAATAAATCCGTTTGTCTACATAGAAAGGCTGGTATCTGAAGAACATCTACGTGATGAGAAACTAGGGAACATTGTTCTTCATTATGTATGTCGGTAAGAACGGGTACACTAATATCTTTTTTAATTTTGTCAAATACAGGCAGGGAGTTTTCCAAACCAGCTCCTCTTTTGCCTTTCAAGCTTGTTCTATTAGCCTTATCAAATGAAGTTTTATAAATAAATCCAATATTATACTTTGTTGTAATTTCTTTAATTTTCCCTGCCATATCCAAAGCGTGTTGCTCGGTTTCAAGTTGACAGGGACCAGCAATTAAACAAATTTTATTTTTGTTTGAAATTTTTATACCGTTACAATTAATTATTTTATTTTCCATTAAAAGATTTTGCAGCTTTAATAAATGATGAGAATAAAGGATGAGGATTTAAAGGTCTAGATTTAAATTCTGGATGAAATTGGACTCCAATAAACCATGGATGATTTTTAAGTTCAATAATTTCAGGTAATTGATTGTCAGGAGAAATCCCTGAAAACATCAAACCTTTTTTTTCAAATTTTTGCATTAAATTTATATTGACCTCATATCGATGTCTGTGTCTCTCATTAATCATATTAGATTTATAGATATTTTTTATGGCAGAATTATTTCTTAGTTTTGCCTCGTATAGACCTAATCGCATTGTTCCACCAAGGTTTTTATCAGTTCCTTTTATAATTTTTCCATCTTTGTTCCATTCATCAATTAATCCTATTACTGGAAAACAATTATTATCTAATTCACTAGAGCCAGCTTTTTTAATTTTTAATATATTTCTTGCAAACTCAATCATTGCCATTTGCATTCCAAAACAAATACCTAGAAAAGGTATTTTTCTCTCTCTGGCATATCTTATTGCTTCAATTTTTCCCTCCGTTCCTCTTTTACCAAACCCTCCTGGTATCAATATTCCTGATACATCCTTTAGTTTTGATTTAATTTCTTTTGATTTAAGTTTATCTGACTCAATTCTTACTAAGTTAACTTTAACTTTATTTGAAATTCCGCCATGTGTAAGAGCTTCATCAAGTGATTTATAAGCATCTTTTAAATTTACATATTTGCCAATGATAGCAATATTTACTGTTCTTTTTGTTTTTAAAACTATATTTGTAATTTTTTTCCAAGGTATTAAGTTTGGTCTTTTTCTAGATTTTATTTTAAAGAATTTTAAAACTTGCTTATCTAATTTTTGATTAAAGAAACTTATTGGGGCTTCATAAATAGTTTTTACATCAACTGTTTCTATAACATTAGCAATGTCCACATTACAAAATAATGATATTTTTCTTCTTTGATCTAATGGAATAGATTGTTGAGATCTACAGATCACTATATCAGGTTGAATTCCTATACTTCTTAATTCTTTAACAGAATGTTGTGTTGGCTTTGTTTTAATTTCATCTGAAGATTTTAAAAATGGAACAAATGTTAAATGAATAAATAATGATTTTGATCTGCCATTATCATTTGAAAACTGTCTTATAGCTTCTAAAAATGGTAAACTCTCAATATCACCGACTGTTCCTCCAACTTCACAAATTATAAAATCTTCATTTGTTATATCTTTTTTTATAAACTCTTTAATTCTATCTGTAACATGTGGAATTACTTGGACTGTTTTTCCAAGATAACCTCCTCTTCTCTCTTTCTTTATGATATCACTATAAATTCTACCTGTAGTAATGTTGTCAGATTGTTTGGCTGAAATATTTGTGAATCTTTCATAATGTCCTAAATCTAAATCAGTCTCAGCCCCATCGTCAGTTACAAAAACTTCACCATGTTGAAAAGGACTCATTGTTCCTGGATCTACATTTAAATATGGATCCATTTTTCTTATCCTCACCTTATAGCCTTGTGATCTAAGCAAGTAGCCAAGAGATGCTGATGATAAACCTTTACCAAGTGATGAAACCACGCCGCCAGTGACAAATATATATCGCGCCATGGAATTATGTTATAGCCAATGATTTATAAAAATAAAAGTATTAATTATTATTTTCTGGTAATTTAGGAGCATCATCTGCATTTTCTTCTATTTTATCAATTACAGAAGTGTTTGATGGAAGATCTCCTCGTGAAATAATAGTTAATCCTAGACTACAAATTATGAATAATGTTGCAACAATAGCCGTTGCTTTAGTCATAAAATTCCCAGCAGACCTTGAAAACATAAAGTTATCTTGAGAAACTCCAATACCCAAGGCTCCACCTTCAGATTTTTGGAATAAAACCAGCAATACTAAAATTGCTGCTAATATTATATTTATAATTAATAGTATGTTTTCCACGACGCCTAATTAATTGATTTTTTCATTATATCAATAAATATTTTTTCATTAGTTGATGCTCCGCCAATCAAAAAACCATCAATATTATCGATTCTAATTAAATTTTTTATATTTTTTGGGTTTACAGAGCCACCATATAAAATCTTAGATTTTGTAAATTTTTTTGAAATCTTTAAGGTGTTCCTTATAAATCTAATATTTTTTTTTAAATCATTTTCACTAGGAATAATGCCTGTACCAATCGACCAAACAGGTTCATAAGCAATTATAACTTTATTTAAATTATTTAAATTTCTTAAACCTTCAAGTAATTGTTTTTTTAAAACATATTTTGTTTTATTTTTTCTTTTATCAATCAATTTTTCACCTATGCATAGAATGACATTTAATTTTTCATTAAGTGCAGACTTAATCTTTAAATTAATTTTTTTATTATCATTTTCTGCTCTTGTTTCTGAGTGTCCAATTATAACGAACTTACCTCCTAAATCTTTAATCATCTTTGAG
>CACKZF010000029.1 GCA_902604565.1 uncultured Pelagibacteraceae bacterium | reverse complement strand
GGCATTCCCATAGTTGATCTTCCTTTTGGATATATTTTATTATTGAGGCTATATTGTTTTACCTTAGGATTAAGTGTAACCTCCAATTCTGTACTTTCAAGTTTTCTAATTTCATCCCGTATTTTAGCCGCTTCCTCAAATTCTAAATTTGTTGCAGATTCTTTCATTTTTTTGTTCAAAGCTTTTATATGTTTTTTAAGATTGCCCCCTACATTTGCTCCTGTACCAATTTTAACATAATCTTTTTCATAGACGCTCTCCAGAACATCACTTATTTCTTTTTTAACAGTAGTTGCACTGATCTTATTTTTTTTATTATAATCAAGTTGAATATTTCTTCTTCTTTCAGTCTCTTTGATAGCTTTTTTTATACTTTTAGTTTCTTTGTCTGCATACAAAATAACTTTACCATCCAAGTTTCTTGCTGCTCTTCCGATTGTTTGAATCAATGAAGTCTCTGACCTTAAAAAACCCTCTTTATCAGCATCTAATATCCCAACTAATGCACATTCTGGGATATCTAAACCCTCTCTTAATAAATTTATTCCAACCAAAACATCAAAAACACCTAGCCTTAAATCTCTCATTATTTCAATTCTCTCTAGAGTATCTATATCGGAATGCAAATATCTTACTTTGATACCATTTTCATGTAAATATTCAGTTAGATCTTCGGCCATTTTTTTTGTCAAAGTAGTAACAAGAACTCTATAATTTTTTTCAATTGTTTTTAGACATTCATGCATCAGATCATCAACTTGATTTTTTGCTGGTTTTATTTCAACGGGGGGATCGATTAATCCAGTTGGTCGAATAACTTGATCAATAAATTTACCTTTGGTTTGTTCTAATTCCCATGGACCAGGTGTTGCTGATACAAAAACAGTTTGTGTTCTCATCATATCCCACTCTTCAAATTTTAATGGTCTGTTATCCATACATGATGGCAGTCTAAAACCATATTCTGCTAAAGTACTTTTCCTAGATCGATCTCCTTTAAACATTCCGTTTAGCTGTGGGACTGTGACATGACACTCATCGACAAATATTAACGTATTATCTGGAAAATATTCAAACAGAGTAGGCGGTGGTTCACCAGGTTTTCTTCCAGACAAAAACCTTGAATAATTCTCAATTCCTGCACATGACCCTGTAGCTTCAATCATTTCAAGATCGAATTTCGTTCGCTCTTCTAATCTCTGTGCTTCAAGTAATTTATTTTGTTCTTTATGTTTTTTAAGAGTTATCTCTAATTCTTTTTTTATATTTATTACTGCTTGTTCTATCGTAGGTTTTGGAGTTATGTAGTGACTGTTAGCATAAACTTTAATTAAATTTAACTCTCTTACTTGATCTCCTGTTAATGGATCAAATTCCTCAATTTTTTCAAGTTTGTCCCCAAACAAACTTAGCCTCCAAGCTCTATCTTCTAAATGAGAAGGAAAAATTTCTAAATATTCACCTCTCGCTCTAAATGTGCCTCTATAAAAATTTTGATCATTTCTTTTGTATTGAAGTGCAACTAAAGATTTTATTATATGCTCTCTATTATAGTCATAGTTTTTTTGCAGAGTAAGTGTCATTTTACTGTAAGCTTCAACAGATCCTAATCCATATATGCACGATACACTGGCAACTATAAGTACATCATCTCTTTCAAGAAGAGAACGAGTAGCTGAGTGTCTCATTCGATCAATTTGCTCATTAATTGATGCTTCTTTTTCTATATAAGTGTCTGATCTTGGAACATATGCCTCTGGAGTGTAATAATCGTAGTAGGACACAAAATACTCCACAGCATTGTCTGGAAAAAAACCTTTCATCTCACCGTATAGCTGGGCAGCAAGAGTTTTATTTGGTGCAAGTATTAGAGCTGGTCTGTTGGTTTCCTCAATTACTTTGGCCATAGTAAAAGTTTTACCTGAACCCGTTACTCCTAATAAAACCTGGTTAAATTGGTTTTTTTTAGCACCTTTAACTAAATTTTTAATTGCTTCTGGCTGGTCTCCAGCTGGCTTAAAATCAGATTTAATTTTAAATTTTCTGCCACCTTCAAGTTTTCCACTTATTTTTGGATTTTTACTTTGAATATCTGTAATTAAATCTTGATATGTATTTTCCATATATTAAATAAAGTAATAGAATATAAACAATTTTCAATGAGCATAATATCAAACAGTTTAAAAAGAATTAAACCTTCTCCAACAATAGCTGTTACCCAAAAAGCGAGAGAATTAAAAGCTGCCGGAAAAGATGTAATAGCTTTAGGTGCAGGTGAACCCGATTTTGATACACCAGATAATATTAAAAAAGCTGCTGTAAAAGCCATAAGAAATGGTGATACTAAATACACTCCAGTTGATGGAACTCTTGCAATTAAAAATGCAGTTATAAAAAAGTTTAAAAGAGAAAATAAACTTAATTATACTTCAGACCAGATAACTGTAGGTACAGGAGGTAAACAAGTTTTATACAATGCATTTGTAGCAACATTAAATAAAGGAGATGAAGTTCTAATACCAGCTCCGTTTTGGGTATCTTATCCAGATATGGTTTTACTTGCTGGTGGTAAACCAAAATTTATAAAATGTGGAGAAGAAGATGGATTTAAATTAACTCCTGCCAAATTAAAAAAAGCAATCACAAAAAAAACGAAATGGATAATTTTAAATTCTCCATCCAATCCTACAGGCGCAGCTTATACAAAAAAAGAAATTATTAGTTTAGGAAAGGTTTTACTTAAAAATAAAAATGTTTTTATATTAAGTGATGATATTTATGAGCATGTAAAATTTGATAATTTTAAATTTTTTACAATTGCACAAATCAAAAAACTTAAAGATAGAACATTAACTATGAATGGTGTAAGTAAAGCTTATGCTATGACCGGATGGAGAATTGGTTATGCCGCTGGACCAAAAAATATAATTGCCGCAATAAGAAAAATTCAATCTCAATCAACATCAAATCCATCATCAATAAGTCAAGCAGCAGCCGTAGAAGCTTTAAATGGATCACAAAGTTTTATAAAAAAAAGAGCAAAATCTTTTAGCAACAGAAGAAACTTTGTTGTTAATTATTTAAACAGTATCCCAGGAATAACTTGTTTATTACCAAAAGGTGCTTTTTATGTTTTCCCTAGTTGCAAAGGATTGATTGGAAAAAAAACAAAAATCAAAGATGATACAGATTTTGTTCAAAAGCTCCTTGAAAAACAAAATGTAGCTGTTGTTCAAGGCTCTGCATTTGGTTTAGACGGTTATTTTAGAATATCTTACGCAACTTCAATGCAAAAATTAAAAGTTGCAATGGCAAGGATCAAGCTTTTTTGTGAGAGTTTAGGCTAATTTTAGTCTTACTACTGATTTAGCAGCATCAACGACTGCAGTTTCTGATGGTAAAAATTTCATCTGAAGAATTTCCTCTGCGTATGTTTGATCTGCTTGCATTGTGAGCCCTAAATCTGGAACCAAATTTTTTGCACTTGTATCTATGTAACTAAGAAGTTTAACCATAAAATTTGGTAATTCTTTTTTGGGAAGTTTTTTTGCATGAGTTGGAAGATTTTCAGCCATTATTTTTGACAATTCAAGAATACTCCTTACTTCAGATCCAACAATTAATCTTCTACCACCAGCTCTTTTATTTGCTAAAGATAAAACATGTGCTTTAGCAATATCTTTTACATGGGATATCATTACTGAAAATTTTGGCGCAGCTGGAAATTTTCCTTGAAGTAATTGTTTTATATATTCCATGGATGTGCAACTTTTTTCATTTAAAAAATCTCCCAAAACAAAGCCAGGATTGATACAGGTTAGATTATTTTTTAGACCTTTACTTTCCATAAGATCCCATGCAGCCTTTTCAGCTCTTGTTTTAGATACAAAATAATCAGTAGTTTTCTTCCATTCTACATCAGTCCAATCATTTTCACCAAAAGTGTAAGGATTTGTTCTATTTGGTTTTCTAAACATACATACAATAGACGATGTCTTTACAAAGTGTTCAACTCCTGCATTTATCCCTGCATTTAAAACTCTCAAAGTTCCATCTTTCGCAGCTGGTGTAAGTGACTCTCTATCATTCGATACTTTAAATGGAAAAGGGGACGCAACATGAATAATATATTTGCAACCTTTTGCAGCCTCATTCCAACCTTCATCTTTTAGTAAATCTAACTCCACAAACAATAATTTCTCTGTTGAAACATTATTCTCTTCTAATGTTTTTTTTGTTTGTTCAATTGAATTTTTATTCCTCACTGTCCCTAAAACTTCAAAGCCTGAATTTAATAATTCAATTGCTACATGTTTTGCAACAAAACCACTTATTCCAGTTAATAAAACTTTATCGGTCATTTCTTTGAAAATTATTTAGTTTTTTTCTTTTTCTCTAAACCAAATAATGGAGAGTTTCTAAATCTTAAAACAAGAATTGCTATAGCGATTAAAACAATGGCACCTGCTTCATATAATAATACTTCTGGATTAATTGATTTTCCTTGTAAAATTATAAATCTAGAAAGGGCAGTAATTGCAATAAATAACGGTAGAGTTATTTGAATTGACTGACTTTCCCAAAATACTCTTACCATTGCTAAAACTTCTAGGTATAGGAAAAGTAAAAGCAAATCAGCCAAAGTAACTTTTTGAACTACTATCATTTGATATATTTCGATGCCAAATGCTATAACTGTAGCAGCAAGTATAATTACTAAAGCTATTAATTGGATTTGTTTTACTATATTTTCCATAGATAACTTATAAATGATCTTAAATTAATTTGAAGCTAAAAATTTTTCTGCTTCTAGGGCAGCCATACAGCCCATTCCTGCTGCTGTTACTGCTTGTCTAAAAATTTTGTCTTTAACATCTCCAGCAGCATAAACACCCGGAACATTTGTTTCTGTAGAATCACTTTTTGTAATTAGATAACCTGTATTATCCATTTCTAATTGATCTTTAAATAGCGAAGTAGCAGGGTCATGACCAATAGCTATAAATAAACCATCAATTCTTAACTCGGATATTTCATTAGTTTTAATATTTTTAATTTTCAAGCCTTTTACATTTTTTGGTTCTTCATCCCCAATTACTTCTTCAACAACAGAGTCCCAGATAATTTCAATTTTCTTGTTTTCCATTAATTTTTTTTGTAAAAGTTTCTCTGCTCTTAATTCATTTCTTCTGTGAATTAACTGCACTTTTGATGCAAATTTTGTAAGAAACATTGCTTCTTCAACCGCTGCATTACCACCGCCAACAACTGCTACTGTTTTATCTTTAAAAAAGAAACCATCGCATGTCGCGCATGCCGAAACTCCAAACCCTTTAAATTTCTCCTCAGAGTCGATATTTAACCATCTAGCTTGTGCACCTGTTGATATTATAATTGAGTCTGCAGTATATTTTTGTCCACCATCGCCGATTGCCTCGAAAGGTTTAGATTTTAGATTTACAGATTGAATATGATCTTCAACTAAATCTGTTCCTACTGCTTTTGCTTGCTCTCTCATTTGTTCCATTAACCATGGTCCTTGTATTACATCGGCAAAGCCTGGGTAGTTCTCAACATCAGTTGTGATTGTTAATTGACCACCTGGTTGCATACCTGCAACTAGCATTGGTTTCAACATAGCTCTTGCTGCATAAACTGCAGCAGTGTAGCCTGCTGGACCAGATCCAATTATTAACACTTTTGTATGTTTAGTTGGTTTTTCACTCATAGAGGTCTATATAGTTAATAATGAGCAAATTAAAAGGTATTTTATTGACCGAGGGTATGCATGGCATGTTGAGCCAAGTTGAAGGCTTAGCTAAAGCTTTAGATATAGATTTTACTCACCATAAGGTTGAACTAAATAATTTGTGGAAGCTAATTCCATCAAAATTTACGCCAATTTCTCAAAGTGTTTATAAAAAAATAAATCACTCAGATTATGATTTAATAATATCTTGTGGCCGAAAAAGTATAATTCCATCTATCCATTTAAAAAGTGTTTCAAACAAAAAAGTTTTTAATATTCATATTCAAGATCCCAAAATAAACTTTAATTACTTTGATTTTATAGTAGCCCCAGAACATGATGGAATTAACGGTTCCAATGTAATTACTACAAAAGGTGCTCTACATTATCTTACAGAAAGTGAAATAGTTGAAAATAAGAATTATTTAAACTCATTTATAAAAAAAGATGATAGAAAAATCTGGTGTTTAATAATGGGTGGACCCACAAAATACTATGATTATTCAACCAAAAATATGAAACATATTTTTTCAATTTTTTATAAACTTTTGAAAAAGCACAAATTCCAACTTGTTGTCATACCGTCAATGAGAACTCCACTAAATACTATTCACTATGCTAAAGAATTTTTTGGCGAAAATCATACCGTTATAATGAACGTTGATAAAAAAGCTTACTTATCAGCCTTAGCTATTTCTGAAAATATTGTCGTAACATGTGACTCTAGCTCAATGATTTCAGAAGCCGCATTAACTGGGAAACCAGTATTTATTGCAAATATTTTGCCTAGAAAAAATGATATAAGATTCCAAAGATTTAGAAATTTATTTAGAGAATTAAATATCACTAGAAACTTTGGGGAAGATATGGAAAATTGGACCTATCAAAAGCTTGATGAAACTAATAGAGTAGCGAAAATCATTAAAGAGAGAATAAGCAACTAATGTCTTATTTAAATTCAATACTTAATGACTCAAAAAAATTTGATAGTCCATTCGCACATTGGGAATTAAACAAACCTCTTACAGACCAACAAATAAATGAGATAGTCGCGGCTGATATTACTGATCCTGCAAAACATAATCTTAATTATGATGGTACTAGAGCTATAGATGGAGGAGAGGGGAAATTTAGAGAGGGCATCTCAGACGGTGGAAAAGCTTTAAAATTTAGATGTTTTATTACAAAAAAAAATTCTGACACATTCCCTGGACTTACAAATCTAATTAAAGAACTTCAAAGTAAAAAAACACATCAAAAAATATCTGAATTAATAAATAAAGATTTATCAAATTCCTATGTACGAGTTGAAGTAATTTGTGATCGGGAAGGGTTTTGGTTAAAACCACATTGCGATATTAAAGAAAAACTTATGTCATGCTTATTATTTGTTAATAAACATAATGAAAGTGAGGATTTAGGAACTGATTTTTATGATAGTAATTTAAAGTTAATAAAAACATTGCCTTATAAAGATAATTATGGATATTTTTTTTCTAGCGGGCCCGACACTTGGCATGGAATGGAAAAAAAAAAAATAGTTAAAGAGAGAAGATGTTTACAAGTAAATTATGTTACTTTTGAAACTGATTGGAAAGTTGATTAATTTTCTTGAAGAGATTTGACTCTAAGTTTTTTTGTCTTAAGAGAGTTAATGGCCTCTAAAAAAGAATAAGCAGTTGACATATTGGTACAATAAGGAATTTTATTTGCTAAAGTTCCTCTTCTTAAAGCCAATGCATCATTAATTCTATTTTCACTATTTCCACCACCTGTATTTATAACTAAAGCAATTTTTTTAGAATTTAGTATGTCTACTATATGAGGCTTTCCACTGCTTACCTTATTAATTTTTTTACATTTCATTCCATTTTTTATTATCATCTGTGCAGTTCCCTTAGTGGCTGATAAAGTAAATCCCAGTTTTAAAAGTCTTTGGGCAACGCCAATAATTTCTTGTTTGTGAGAGTCTTTAACTGATAAAAAAGCTAAACCTTTTGTAGGCAGTGAGTTTGCTGCTGCAATTTGACTTTTAGCAATTGCCATTCCAAAATCATCATCAAATCCCATCACTTCACCTGTTGATTTCATCTCTGGTCCAAGCAATAAATCGCTGTCTGGAAATTTGTTAAATGGAAACACAGCCTCTTTAACAGCAAATTTTTTATTGGTTTTATATTTTAAATTATATTTTGAAAGCTTTTCACCTGCCATTATTCTTGATGCTATTTTGGCTAATGGTATTCCATTAGCTTTCGATACAAATGGAACTGTCCTGCTCGCTCTTGGATTTACTTCAATAACAAATATTTCATCTTTCTTAATTGCAAATTGAATATTTAAAAGTCCTTGAACTTTTAATGCTAAAGCTAATTTTCTTGTTTGAACTTTAATTTGTTTCAAAAGATTAGCTTTTATAGAGACTGGAGGTAGACAACAGGCAGAGTCCCCT
>CACKZF010000028.1 GCA_902604565.1 uncultured Pelagibacteraceae bacterium | reverse complement strand
ACTTGATAAAAACCGCACAGGATTTCCAAAAAAAACAAAAAAAAGATGTGATAAGGTTTAGTGCAGGAGGATTAAGAGATTTTTCAAGGATAGCTGCATCTAATGAGATAATGTGGAGAGATATATTTTTTAATAATAAAAGAAATATAGTCAGTGCAATAAATTTATTTATTAATAATTTAAATTCATTTAAGAAAAATATAGAAAATTTAGATGATAGATCTTTGAGAAAAAAATTAATTAATTCAAAAAAAGTAAGACAGCAAATATTAAGTTTAAAACAGGACATAGCAAAACCAGATTTTGGAAGAGACCAAGATTAAATAGATACAACCTTTACTACTTTTAAATTTACAGTTTTCTCGATTAATTTAATTGTTTGATTAATTGGCATGATTAATACCTTTTTTCTTGGTCCATATGCATGAATTAAATTCTTTGAATTTAAACAAATTGCAACATGCCCCTTCCAAAAAATAATATCCCCTTTTTTAAAAACTTTTTTTTTGACAATTCCTTTCTTAATTTTAACTTGATCAATTGTATCCCGAGGAAAAAATTTATTATTAAATTTATAATATATTTGTAATAAAGCTGAGCAATCAATACCATCAAAACTTTTACCACCCCATTTATATTTACAATTTAAAAAAAGTTTAAATATTTTTGTAAAATCCCTATTTTGGTTTTTTATAGCTTCTAATTCATTAAACCTAATCCATTTATTTTTTTCAAACATTATAAAATTATTTTTTTTTTCTAAAATTTCAATTTCTGAAGAAAATGGGAGATATTTTTTAGTTCTAAATTTTCTTTTGGGTTTTGAATAAATTTTAGATTTTAATACACAAACTTTATGTGTCTTATTTAATCTTTTGTTAAACCTTCCAACTCTTATAAAACCAACATAATTATCAAAGTCAGTTTTAATCTTTAAAAAATCTTTATTTTTTTGGATTAAATTAAACTTTTCACCATATAATAATTGAGTGCTTATTTTGGAGGTTTTGGACGCTGACTCATATACGTTCAAGTATGAAGTACTGCAAAAATGCTTATTTTGCGCCAATTTTTACTTTATTCCTTATAAACCAAAGACAAATTAGCGATGGAATTACCATTACTGTTGTAATTACAAAAAATGTACCCCAGTCTCCATTCAACCAATCTACCAATGCTCCCGAAGATGATGCAAGTGTTGTTCTTCCTGCTGTTCCAATTGATGCCAATAATGCATATTGAGTAGCTGTATAAGTTCTATCTACTAACAATGATATAAAGGCAACAAATGCAACAGTAGCGAACGCTGCAGTTATGTCATCTGCAATTACAGCTATTGCAAATAAAAGTTCAGATTTACCTGTCCAAGCTAAGACTGCAAAAATAAGATTTGTTAGAGCCATTAAACCACCTGCAAAAAACATTGTTTTAATAGTTCCAGCCCGCATTGCCATTATACCACCAAGTAAAGTGAAAACTACAGTAGTAATCCATCCTAATCCTTTAGAATAGATAGCTATTTGACCTTTAGAAAAACCAATTTCTTTATAAAAAACAATAGACATTCGACCCAAAAATGCTTCTCCTATCTTAAATAAAAATACAAAACCTAAAATTCCTAGTGCAATTGCTAATCCATTTTTTTTAAAAAAGCTTATTATTGGACCACCAATAGTACCTGTAATATAAGCAACAAAATTTGTTATAATATTATTAGATCCAAGTTTATCTCTAATAATTTGATCTGTTGCTTTTTGATTATTTACTCTATTAAAATCAATTGTTTCGTGAACAAACATCAAACCAATATTCATCAAAATAATTAAAATTCCTAAAACCAAAAAAGTGGCCTGCCAATAATCTGCTACTCCCATGTTTTCAAAAAATTCTGCAGTAAACAATGCTACCACACCTCCTAATTTATATCCTGTCCACCATCCAACAACTGCCATAGCAGCTCCAGCAGCCATAGATTTTCCCTCATTCGAATTAATCTGTTCTATTCTTAGTGCATCAACAGTAATATCTTGAGTAGCAGAAGCAATAGCAATTACCAATCCAACACTAATTAAAAGTGCTAGGTTTTGAGTAGGATTTATAAAACTCCAAACTATCAAGCTAAATAAAATAATTATTTGCATTAATACAATCCATCCACGTCTATGGCCTAATTTTTTTGTTAAAAATGGAATTTGTACTCTGTCAATTATTGGAGCCCATAAATAATTAAAGGCATACACTCCAAATATCAATCCTGCCCAACCTATTGTTGATCTACTTAATCCCTCTTCCTTAAGCCAAAGACTTAAGCTACTTGCTATTAATACCCATGGAAAACCACTTATCGCTCCTAGAAGCAATATTCTTAACATCCTGATATCTTTATAAACTAATAATGAACCTACCCAGCTTTGTTTTGTTTCAGACATCAATATTTTCTCCAAAATGATGGAATAAACAATACTAATACAGCAAACAACTCTAATCTACCTAAAATCATCGCTAAGCTTAAAACCCACTTCGAAAAATCAGATAAATTTGAAAAATTACCATTTGGACCAATAATATCACCTAACCCAGGCCCTACATTTGATATCGATGTTGCAGCAGCAGATATTGATGTAGTCAAATCTAAGCCACTTGTTGATAAAAGAGCAGTTATAAGAAAAAAAATTACAATATATAAAAATATAAAAGATATTATCGATGCTAAAAATTTTTCATCAATATTATTATTTTCATATTTTATTTTAAATATACCTCTGGGGTAAATTATTTTCTTAAGTTGAACAGAAATAAACTGGAATAAAATTTGGACTCTAAATATTTTAATTCCACAAGCTGTAGAGCCCGCACATCCACCAATAAACATCAGAATCAGAAAATAAATTAATGGGAATTGTCCCCAATCACTAAAGTTTTGAGTAACATAACCGGTACCAGTTAAAATCGATATTACATTAAATGCAACTGACCTTATGCTGGTATCAAAAAAACTCTGATTTTTAATAAATAGATATAAATACATTAAGACAATTGAAAAAATTACAATTTTTATAAAAGTTTTTATTTGTGTATCTTTAAAAAATATTTTTTTGTCTCCATTTAAGTATTTGACATAGGCAATAAACGGAATACTTCCTAAAATAATAAATATTATTGATGTTAATTCTATTAAAGAATTATCAAAGTAACCTATAGACTCATTATAATTTGAGAATCCGCCTGTCGCTATTGTTGTCATTGAGTGAACTATGCTATCAAAAAAGTTCATCCCAAATATTTTATAAAATAATGCACATATAAAAGTTAATCCTGAGTATACTAAGATCAACCTCAAAGCTATTTCTTTTGATCTTGGTAAAATTTTTTCTGGTGTATCACTTGTGGATATAATAAACAGCTGCATTCCACCAATATTCATAAGTGGCATTAAAGTAATTGCCATAACGATAATACCAATTCCACCTAGCCATTGAAGCATTCCTCTCCACAAGAGAATACTTTTGGGAGATTCATTTAAATTTGTGATTATAGTTGATCCAGTTGTAGTAATACCTGACATGCTCTCAAAAAATGCATCGGTTGCGCTCAATTCAATCTCAGAAAATATGAAAGGAAGTGAGCCAAAAATAGCAATACTTAACCATGATAAAGCTGTTAAAAGGAAGGCTTGTGGTAAACTAATTTCTTTATCATGATCTAAATTTGTCAGTAAAAAAAGAACTCCAAAAATAATAGTTACAATCCCAGAACTTATGAAACCAGAGTCAAGTTCATTATAAAAAAACTGCGCTAAAATTGGCGCAATCATCGACAAGCCTAAAATAATTTGCAAAATTCCCAGTGTAAAGAAAACTGTTTTATAATTGGACATTTTGATTGGACATTATTTTATGGTAAATAAATTTCAACTCTATAAGAATTATTAAAAACGTTATTTTATGGGCTGTTTAATTAAAAGTGATAGATAAAACCAACATAGATAAAACAAACGCTTGGCCTTTTGTTGAAGCTAAAAAGCTTCTAAGAGAGAGAAAAAAAAATATTGAAAATAAGGGAAAAATTATTCTTCAAACAGGATATGGTCCTAGTGGCTTACCACACATTGGTACCTTTGGTGAAGTGGCCAGAACCTCAATGATTGTTAATGCTTTAAATCATTTATCAGATCTCCCTAAAGAAATAATTACTTTTTCTGACGATATGGATGGACTTAGAAAAGTTCCTGAAAATATTCCCAATCCTGAAAAACTTGAAGAAAATCTTCATAAACCCTTAACTCAAGTTCCAGATCCTTTTGGAAAATTTAACAGTTTTGGTGAACATAATAATGAAATGTTAAAAAATTTCTTAGATAAATTTGAGTTTAAATACAGTTTTAAAAGTTCATCAGTTTTATATAAGTCTGGTTTTTTTAATGATACATTAAAATTAATTTTAGAAAATTATGAAGGAATAATGAACATAATTATTCCCACCCTTGGTAAAGAAAGACAAAAAACTTATTCTCCATTTTTACCAATATGTCCAGACACAGGTATTGTATTAGAGATACCAGTTTCAGAACTAGATACCAAAAACTCAAAAATTATTTTTGATAATAATGGTAAAAAATTAGAACAAAGTATTTTAGATGGAAATTGCAAGTTACAGTGGAAAGTAGATTGGGCTATGAGATGGTATGCTCTAGATGTCGATTTTGAAATGTATGGAAAAGATTTGATTGAGAGTGCAATTTTATCAACAAAAATTATAAAATTATTAGGAAAAACAAATCCGTCAGGTTTTGCATATGAGCTATTTTTAGATGAAAGAGGCGAAAAAATATCCAAGTCAAAAGGAAATGGCATTACCATTGATCAATGGCTAGAATATGCTTCGCCTGAAAGTCTCTCATTATATATGTACCAAAATCCAAAAAGAGCAAAAAAACTTTATAGAGAAGTAGTGCCAAAAGCTGTAGACGAATATCTTGATTTTGTTGAAAAAGGTAAAACTCAAAACGAACTTCAAAAACTAATGAACCCGGTTTGGCATGTTCATAATGCAGAGATACCAAAGGAAAATTCAATTATGTCCTTCTCAATGCTATTAAATTTAGTTGAGACCAGCAATGCAGATAGTAAAGAATTACTTTGGAAGTTTGTTAAGAAATATAAGAAAGATATTAATGAAGATATGCATCCAATTTTTGACAAGTTAATATCTTATGCAATTAAATATTTTAATGATGTTATAAAATCTAAAAAGATTTATAAAAAACCAAATGAAAGCGAAAAAATTGCTTTGGACGCTTTAGTAAACTCTTTAGATAACTGCGATGATTCAATGAAACCAGAGGATATTCAAACTACAATTTATACAGTTGGCAAAGAGAACGGCTATAAAGAAAATTTGCGTGATTGGTTCAGGTTAATATATGAGGTAGTTTTTGGAGTAGAAAATGGACCGCGCTTTGGTTTTTTTATAAGCTTTTTTGGAGTTCAAGAAACTAAAGAATTAATAAAAAGTAAATTAGAAAATGTTTAATATTTTAAGACCACTAATTTTTAAATTTAGCCCTGAAGTAGCTCATTCTTTAGCAATAAAATCACTAAAGTTAAATAATATTCCATACTCAAAACCTAAGGATAACATTTTTTTAGAAACAACTTTTTGTGAAAAAAAATTATCTTCACCAATTGGTGTTGCTGCTGGGTTTGATAAAAATGCTGAAGTATATAATCCTCTGTTTAATCTTGGATTTGGTTTTGTTGAAGTAGGGACAATTACTCCTAAGCCTCAATTTGGCAACCCTAAACCAAGAGTTTTTAGACTTGAAGAAGATGAAGCTCTTATAAATAGACTAGGTTTTAATAATTCTGGTTCAGAAGAAATTAGTAAGAGAATTAAGAAAAATAATAAAAAAGGTTTTTTAGGAATAAATATTGGACCAAATAAAGACTCTAAAAATAGAGTCAATGATTACTTAATTTGTTTTCGTAAATTTTATAATTTAGCTGATTATATAACTATAAATATCTCCTCACCAAATACAGAAAATTTAAGAGACTTTCATAACCAGGATGAACTAAATTCATTGATTGATAAATTAAAAAATGAAAAAAAAAAGTTAGATACAAATATTCCACTAGCAATTAAAGTCTCACCTGATCTTAATGATGATCAAATTAATGAAGTATCCAATATCATTATGGAACAAGAAATAGGAATCATTATTGTTTCCAATACCACAGATAAGAATAGAGAAAATTTAAAAAATATAAATAAATTAGAAAAGGGTGGACTGTCAGGAAAACCAATTGAAAAGATTTCAAACCAGGCAATTTCTAAATTTTATAAAATTCTTAAAGATAAAACAAAAATAATAGGAGTGGGTGGTGTTAGCAATGGACAAGATGCTTATGAAAAAATCACTTCTGGTGCAACACTCGTTCAATTATATACTGGAATGGTGTATAGAGGTCCTCTTATAGCTTCAAAAATAAGTAAAGAATTAATTGATATATTAAAAAATAAGGGGTTTAAAAATGTTTCAGAGGCTATTGGAACTAAAAATTAATCTTGACGCGATAAGATTCAGATCCTATATAGGCACATAATTAATGTCAAAAAAATGCGAACTTACTGGAAAAATCCCACTCAAGGGTCATAACGTTAGTCATGCTAACAATAAGACTAAAAGAAGATTTCTTCCAAATCTAAAAAAAGTTAAGTTTAAAAGTGAGCTACTTAAGAGAAGTTTAAGATTAACCGTCTCAAATGCTGGTGTTAGATCAGTAGATAAAAAAGGTAGTTTTGACCAATTTCTTATTTCAGCTAAGTCTAGAGATTTATCCTTGAGATTAAAAAAATTAAAAAAATCCTTAGTTAGTAAATCAGCATAATGAATAGAGTATTTTTAACACTCTCATTTTTAATGGGATTGGTTGTCTTAGCATCTAATTATTTAGTCCAATTTCCAATTCAATATTACGGTCTTCAAGAAATTCTTACATATGGAGCATTCAGTTATCCAGTAGCCTTTTTAATAACTGATTTGGCAAATAGATCTTTTGGCAAATCAGTTGCTAGAAAAATTGTATATATAGGATTTACAATAGGTATTTTGTTTACACTAATTTTCTCAACAAATTTTGCAGATTTAATCTCAGTAAGAATAGCAATTGGTTCGGGAACAGCATTTATCATCGCTCAATTACTGGATGTACAAATATTTGATCAATTAAGACAAAAAAAATGGTTTATTGCGCCCCTTGCATCTTCATTAATTGGTTCCACAGTTGATACATTCTTATTCTTTTCAATTTCATTTTATGGAACAGGAATACCTTGGGTAACACTTTCTTTAGGAGATTTAGCCGTTAAGATTGTTGTTGCTTTAGTAATGTTGATACCTTTTAGATTATTATTAGGTACTTTAAAAGCTGCTTAACTCAAATTTTTGGCTCTTGTTGCGTCATGCAGTGAATAGCTCCAAAACCCCAAATTAAATCACTACAATCAATAGCAATAACTTTTCTGTTTGTAAAAAATTTTCTAAAAATTTTTAAAACCTTTTTGTCTTCATTTACATTAAATACTGGAACCAAGACTATTTTATTGCTTATGAAGAAATTTAAATAACTTGCTGGGACACGAGTTTTGTCTATGACAACTGGGCTTGGCATAGGAATCTTTATAATTTTAAATTTTTTTCCATTTTCATCATAACTATTACTTAATATTTTTAAATTTTCTTTAAGAGCTTTATAATTTTTATCTGATCTATTATTTTCTATAGCTATCATAATTGTACTTTTTGAGACAAATCTTGCAATATCATCGATATGACCGTGTGTGTCATCCCCAACAATTCCTTTATTAAGCCAAATAAAATTTTTTGCATTTAAATATTTTGAAAACAGATTTTCATAGTCAATTTTTTTGAATCCTTTATTTCGCTCTTGTTTACTGCTTAATAAGCATTCTCTTGTTAACAATATAGATCCAGATCCATTATAATCAAACGCACCTCCCTCCATTACTACTCTTTGAAATTTTTTTGAATTTACTTTTTTAGGTATAATACTTTTTATATTTAAATATTTACTAATATGGCTATTGATTTTGTTATCATTTCTAAAATTTTTATATTTTGACCAGGCATTAAATTTAAAATCGAGCATACATTTTCTTCTTTTTTTTTTGTTGACTAAAAATATCGGTCCAGAATCTCTTAACCAAAGTCTGTCTGTTTTAAGTTTATGAAATTTAATATTGGATATATTACACCCTATCTTTTTTAAATATATTCTTGTGGAGTCAATACTTTTAGTATTATTGACTAATAAATCTATTCTTTGATGTTTTGTTAAATATTTTATTATTTTTCCGACTACATTTGGGATTTTTTCAAATAATCCAGGCCAATCATTTTTATTTTGAGGCCACGACATCCAAATTGATTTTTGAGGCTCCCATTCTGCTGGCATTCTAAATGCATTTATTTTTTTACTCATCTTCGGGATTTTTGAGAATATCTTTATAAAATTCTGTTCTTCTGTCTCTTAAAAAAGGCCAATGTTGTCTAGCAATATCTATTTTTTTATAATCTATTTCACAAACTAAAATATCTTCTTTTTTATTTCCTGCTTTTGCAATTACTTTACCACTAGGATCTATAACCATTGAATTACCCCAAAATTCAATCTTTTTTTTCCCTTTTGT
>CACKZF010000027.1 GCA_902604565.1 uncultured Pelagibacteraceae bacterium | reverse complement strand
ATACCAATTGTAAATATTATAGCAGCTAATGTTAAATAATGTCCTAAGCCTATGCTAAGCATCTATTTTAACTCCTTTGTTTTTCTCAACTTCAACTAAGTCAACACCTTCATGTCTTTCTCTAGAAATTTGCTTAACATAACTTTGTCTTTTAACCCCAGCTCTTTCTCTATAAGTTAAAACAATTGCTCCTATCATAGCAACTAACAAAATCATTCCTGAAATTTGAAATAGAAGTATATAATCCGTATATAAAACATTTCCAATAGATCTAGTATTAGTGACCTCAGTAGATATATTTATAGAAAGGCTATTTAATAAATCAGGTTTATATTTCCATCCTCCAATTACAATTATAAGTTCAAAAAAAATAATTAAGCTAACTAATAAACCAACTGGTATATGGGTTCCACCATCCCACCTTGAGCTAAACCATTGGCCTTTTTGTTCAGCTACGTTTAACATCATCACCACAAATAAAAACAGAACTGCAACAGCTCCCACATAAACTATCAGCATTATCATGCCTAAAAATTCTGCACCTATCATAATAAACAAACAGGATATGCTAATGAAATCTAGGATTAAAAAAAATACAGAGTGAACTGTATTTTTTGAGACTGTTACCATGACTGCAGAAACAATAGCTATTAAGGAAAAAATATAGAAGAAAACTGAGTGTGCAATCATAAGATTACCTGTGAGAACTATCAGCCTTTATATTGGCAGCTAAAATGTTTTCCCATCTGTCTCCATTTTCCAAGAGTTTTTCTTTTGTATAATAAAGCTCTTCTCTCGACTCTGTTGCAAATTCAAAATTAGGGCCTTGGACAATTGCATCTACAGGACATGACTCTTCACAAAGACCACAGTATATACATTTGAGCATATCAATATCGTATCTTACAGTTTTCCTGCTACCATCATCTCTTTCCTTTGACTCAATTGTAATAGCTTGGGCTGGACATACAGCTTCACAAAGTTTACACGCTATGCATCTTTCTTCACCGTTAGGATATCTTCTAAGAGCATGCTCCCCTCTAGACCTTGTTCCTAAAGATCCCTTTTCAAAAGGATAATTGATTGTCTTTTTTGCCTTAAAAGTCTCTTTTATTGCAATTAATAAACCAGTCACAAAATCAATCATGAATATAGTTTTTAATAATCTTGAAATTTTCATTTATTTCCCTGGTAGTAAATCAAAATATAGTAAAAAACTTGAAGTTAAAACAACATAAAACAGTGAAAATGGGAGAAATATCTTCCAACCAAGCTTCATTAATTGGTCATATCTGTATCTTGGAACAGTTGCTTTAACTAACGCAAATAAAATAAACAAAAATAATATTTTGAAGATTAACCAAAAAGGACCTGGAATAGCATTAAATGGGAAGATATCTATTGGGGATAACCAGCCACCCAAAAATAAAACTGAGCCCATTGCACACATTAACAAAATATTTGCGTACTCCCCTAACCAAAACATAGCATACATCATTCCTGAATATTCAGTTTGATATCCTGCAACTAATTCTGCTTCTGCTTCTGGTAAATCAAATGGAGGACGATTTGTTTCTGCTAGTGCAGAAATAAAAAAAATTACAAACATAGGAAACAAAGGAATTACAAACCATAAATTTTGTTGTGCCACAACGATGTCACTTAAGTTTAAAGATCCAACACATAATAGAACATTGATTATTATAACTCCTATTGAAACTTCATATGATACCATTTGTGCAGCAGATCTGATTGCACCTAAAAAAGGGTATTTAGAGTTTGAGGCCCATCCTCCCATAATTATTCCATATACACCTAATGATGAAACTGCGAAAAGATATAAAATACCAACATTGATGTCTGCTAGAACAAAATCTTCACCAAATGGTATTACAGCCCATGATATTAATGCTAATGTCATAGTCACGACTGGAGCTAATACAAATACAAGCTTGTTTGAGCTTGCGGGTATTATTATTTCTTTAAAGATATATTTTAATGCATCAGCTAATGATTGAAATAAACCAAATGGACCAACAACATTAGGCCCTCTCCTTTTTTGCACAAAGGCCCAAACTCTTCTATCAAGCCAAACTATCATAGCTACAGAAACTAAAACAGGTACTAATAAAAATAAAATTTTATAAACTTCAGTAAATAATATTGAAAAATAAGAGTCCATTAACCCTCAGTTCCAGTTTTTTTCAAATTAGCTCTTGCGTATCTACATTCTGACATTGTTTTGGATGCACGTGCAATCGTATTAGAATAATAATAATCAATATCTTCAACTAATAATTTTTCATCATTCAAATTATATATAGGCACTTCAAAATTTTTAATATTTTGATTATTTAAATAGTTTTGCATGGATTTTACTAGTTCATCTTTATTATTGAATAAAGAATTACCATGGATAGTAGAAGATAATTCATTAATTATTTGCCAATCTTCTTTAGCTTCTCCTGGAGGGTATGAAGCTTTATATGCTTTTTGAAGCTTTCCTTCTAAGTTGGTGAAATAACCATCTTGTTCAGTATATGCAGCACCAGGCAATATAAGATCTGCCACATCCGCACCTTTATCACCATGACTTCCAATATAAATTATAAATTCATTACTTTTTTTAATTTTGAGGTTATCTTGACCTAATAAAAAAATAACTTCTACGTCACCATCCTCAATTTTTTTAAGAGTTTTATTACTTCCATCATTTGAGGAAAAAATGCCTAAATCATAAGAACCAACAGCTGATGCATCAGTTGATAAAATATTTAGTGCATTCCAATTATTATCAATTTTATTAATACTAGTTAAATACCTTTTTAACTCTTCAAATATATATGCTCCGTTGTTACTATTTAATATTGATTGACCTATGATAATTATAGGTTTTTCTGCACTGGCAATTTTGTTTGAAATATTGTGTTCATTTTTGATTATTTTATCAATTACTTTTGAATTATTTTCTAAAACTTTATAAGGATAAGTTAAATCACCCACATCCTCTAAAGAAAATATTTCAGTTTTATTTTTTAAATAAGTTTTTCTTATTCTTGAGTTTAATATAGTTGCCTCAAATCTTGGGTTTGTGCCTATTAATAATATAAGATCACTTTCTTCAATCCCTTCTATGCTAGAGTTAAACAAATAATTACTTCTGTTTTCAAAATTTATGTAAGTATGTTTAGCTCTAGAATCTAAATAACTAGAATTTAATATTTTTTGAAATAGGTTTTTAACAGCAAACATAGTTTCCATGTTTGTCATGTCACCAGTTAAACCAACTATTTTGTCCGGTGATGTTGTTGAAATTTTTTCTTTAATTTTTTTGTATGCATCTTGCCAACTTATTTCTTCAAAGTTTCCATTATTTTTTATAAATGGTGTGTCTAATCTTTGATTTTTTAAACCATCGCATGCATATCTTGTTTTATCAGAAATCCACTCCTCATTAATTTCCTCATTAATTCTTGGTAAAACCCTTTTTACTTCCCAATCGTAAGTATCCACTCTAATATTTGACCCAACAGCATCCATAACATCAATTGTTTCAGTCTTTTTAAGTTCCCAAGGTCTTGCCTCGAACACATAAGGTTTAGAAGTTAATGCACCAACTGGACATAAATCAATTACATTAGCTGACATTTCAGACTCCATGGATTTCTCTAAATATGTAGTAATTTCCATATTTTCTCCACGTCCGATCGCTCCTAATTCTGGCACTCCCGCTACTTCAGTAGCAAATCTAATACATCTAGTACAATGAATACATCTAGTCATTTGAGTTTTTATTAATGGACCCATGTATTTTTCAGGTACATATCTTTTGTTCTCTTTAAATCTTGATTTATCAATTCCATAAAACATAGATTGATCCTGTAAATCACACTCACCACCTTGATCACAAACAGGGCAATCTAAAGGATGGTTAGCCAGTAAAAACTCCATCACACCTTTTCTTGCTTTTTCAACTTTTTCTGTATTTGTTTTAATAACCATCCCTTCAGTTGCAGGCATTGCGCATGAAGCTATAGGTTTTGGTGATTTTTCCATTTCGACCAAACACATACGACAATTTCCAGCTATAGAAAGTTTTTCATGATAACAAAATCTTGGTATTTCAGCTCCAGCCTGTTCACAAGCTTGGAGCACCGTTAGACCATCTTCAACTTCAATATCAATATCGTTTACTTTTAATTTAGGCATTTTCCTTTTCTAATAAATGTTGATCAACCAGGTAAGGAATATTTTTTTGTTTTTTCACTAAAGGATCAAATTTGTTTCTTTCAAGTATTTCATCTTTAAAATGTCTAATTAGTCCTTGGACTGGCCAAGATGAACCTTCACCAAAAGCACAAATTGTATGACCTTCTATTTGTTTTGTTACATCAAAAAGCATATCTACTTCATCTGGAGTTGCCTCACCTGCTGCCATTCTTTCTAACATTCTCCACATCCATCCAGATCCTTCCCTACAAGGTGTGCATTGACCACAACTCTCATGCTTATAAAATCTAGCTATTCTTGCCATACACTTAATAATATCTTGGTCATTATTGATCACAACAATACCAGCTGTTCCTAGTCCTGTTTTATTTTCAACACATGCATCAAAATCCATTTTTATATTGTCACAAATTTCTTTAGGTAACATTGGCATTGAAGAACCACCGGGTATTACTGCTTTGAGGTTGTCCCATCCACCAACTACACCTCCAGCGTGGGTTTCGATTAATTCCTTAAGTGGAACTCCCATTTCTTCCTCAACATTACATGGGTTATTGACATTTCCAGAAATACAATAAATTTTTGTTCCAGTGTTTTTGGCTCTTCCAAGTGAACTAAACCATTTCGCACCTCTTCTTAGAATTGTAGGAACAGCTGCAACAGTCTCAACATTATTTATGATAGTAGGACATCCATATAATCCAATTAATGCAGGAAATGGTGGCTTTAATCTTGGTTGACCCTTTTTTCCTTCTAAACTCTCAAGTAGTGCAGTTTCTTCACCACAAATATAGGCACCTGCACCATAATGAATATAAATATCTAAATCCCATCCTAAATTTAAAGCATTTTTACCAATTAAATTGTTTTTATAAGCCTCATCGATTGCATTTTGAAGTTTTTGTCCTTCATTAAAATATTCACCTCTAATATAAATATAACATTTATGAGCGTTCACTGCATAAGAAGCAATTAAACATCCTTCTATTAATTTGTGAGGTTCAAATCTTAATATATCTCTATCTTTGCATGTTCCAGGTTCTGACTCATCAGCATTGATAACTAGGTAATGTGGTCTAGAGCCCACTTCTTTTGGTGCAAATGACCATTTAAGACCAGTTGGAAAACCAGCTCCACCACGTCCTCTTAGCTCAGAAGATTTAACTTCATTGATTATCCACTCTCTTCCTTTTTCTAAAATTTCTTTTGTTCCATTCCAATCATTTCTTAATTTAGCAGACTCTATATCAGCACCACTGTCATTGTATAAATTTTGGAATATTCTATCTTCGTCTTTAAGCATTTTTGTTTCCTAATAAAGTTTTTCTATTGTTAACTGGTTCTGCATTCATTCTTCCTGAGTAAGATCCTGGTTTTGGGGTTTGATTTTGATATATCTTCTCAATTATTTCTTCGAGTTTTTTATCATTCAAATCTTCATAATAGTCTTCATTAACTTGCATCATTGGAGCATTAACACATGCACCTAAACATTCAACCTCCATCCAAGAAATTTTCCCATCTTCAGATAACACATTTTCTTTTTCAGATATTTTGTTTTTGCAAACTTTTACTAAATCATACGCACCTCTAAGCATACAAGGTGTTGTGGTACAAACTTGAAAAAAATACTTACCAACTGGAGATAAATTATACATTGAATAAAAAGTTGCTACTTCATAAACTTTTATATAAGGCATGTCTAAAAATTTAGCTATATATTTCATTGCTTGTAAAGGTATCCAATTATCATTTTGCCTTTGAGCTATATATAACAAAGCCATGACTGCGCTTTGTTGTTTCCCATCAGGATAATTAGAAACTATTTTATTTGCAGCCTCCATACTTTTATCATTAAATTTAAAAGTTTCAGGCTGTTCTTTGTGAATTTTTTTTATACTCATCTATCTACCTCTCCAAAAACAATGTCCATTGAACCTAAGACTGCAGGAACATCAGCAAGCATATGTCCTTTTATTAAATAATCCATAGCTTGGAGATGGGTAAATCCAGGAGCTCTGATCTTACATTTATATGGTTTGCTTGATCCATCTGAAATTAGATAGACACCAAATTCTCCTTTTGGTGCCTCAACTGCTGTATATATTTCATCTTTTTCAACCCTATAACCTTCTGTAAATAGCTTAAAATGATGGATTAAAGCCTCCATAGACTGTTTAAGTTCCTTTTTTGGTGGAGGAGAAATCTTTCCATCGTCTGTTTTAATTGGTCCTTTTGGAATATTTTTTAAACACTGTTTAATAATTTTTACACTTTCTCTCATTTCTTCTATTCTACAAAGGTATCTATCATAACAATCTCCATTTTTTCCAACAGGAATTTTAAATTCTAAATCATCATAACAGTCATAAGGTTGACTTCTTCTTAAATCCCAAGCTACACCCGAGCCTCTTAACATTACACCTGAAAAAGAATAATCTAGTGCATCTTGTTTTGATACAATTCCTATATCTACATTTCTCTGTTTAAATATTCTATTATCTGTAAGCAAAGTTTCTAAATCATCAATAATTTTTGGAAATTTTTCACAAAATTCATCAATATCATTATCAAGTCCTGAAGGTAAATCTTTATGTACTCCACCGGCTCTAAAATAATTAGCATGCAACCTCGATCCAGATACCCTTTCATAAAATCCCATTAACTTTTCTCTTTCTTCAAATCCCCATAAAGTTGGGGTTAATGCACCAACATCCATTGCTTGAGTAGTTACATTTAATATATGACTTAAAATTCTTCCAATTTCACAGAAAATTACCCTTATATATTTTGCTCTAGCAGGGACCTCAATTTTAAGGATTTTTTCTATAGCTAAAGCAAATGCATGTTCTTGATTCATTGGCGCTACATAATCAAGACGATCAAAATATGGAACAGCCTGTATATAGGTTTTGTTTTCTATTAGCTTCTCAGTACCTCTATGTAATAAACCTATATGTGGATCGGCTTTTTCAACAACTTCTCCATCTAATTGAAGTATTAATCTTAAAACTCCATGTGCTGCAGGATGTTGAGGCCCAAAATTTAAATTCAATGTTTTTTTTTCTTTTGCCATCAGCTTTTTTTAATTTCTTTTATGTATTTGGTTCCTTCCCAGGGACTCTCATAATCAAAATTTCTATAATTTTGTTCTAATTTTACAGGTTCATAGATCACTTTTTTTTGCTCTTCACTATAACGAACCTCATTATGGCCAGTAAGAGGAAAATCTTTTCTTAAAGGATGCCCCTCAAAACCATAATCGGTTAAAATTCTTCTTAAATCAGGATGATTTTTAAAGTTTAACCCATACATATCAAACACTTCTCTCTCCATCCAATTTGCTGCAGGAAATATTGAAGTTATTGATGAAATTACATCATTTTCTTTGATTGAATAGTCAACAATAATTCTCTGATTGTATTCATGACTTAATAGTAAATAGACAATCTTAAACCTATTTTCATTTTGTGGGTAATCTACAGCTGTAATTTCGATTAATTGCCTAAATTTAGTTTCTTTATTAGTCTTCAAAAAAGAAATTACATCAATTAATTCGTCATGATCTATCGTTATATAAATGTTATTATGCTTTATAAATGAATTATTTATTTTAGATGTCAATTCAGAATTTATAAACTTTTCCAAGTCCTCTAGATTTTTCATTATTATCTTTCTAAAGAACCTTTATTTCTAATCTTTTTCTGTAATTGTAAAATACCATACAATAGTGCTTCAGCTGAAGGAGGGCATCCGGGAACATATACATCAACGGGTACTACTCGATCGCACCCTCTAACCACAGAATATGAATAATGATAATAACCTCCGCCGTTTGCACAGCTTCCCATGGATATTACATATCTTGGTTCAGGCATTTGGTCATAAACTTTTCTTAATGCAGGAGCCATTTTGTTTGTTAGAGTACCAGCCACTATCATCACATCAGATTGACGTGGGGACGCTCTTGGTGCTGCACCAAATCTTTCAAGATCATATCTTGGCATAGATGTTTGCATCATTTCAACTGCACAACACGCCAATCCAAATGTCATCCAATGCAATGAACCTGTTCTTGCCCAATTAACAAGGTTATCTAAAGATGTTGTAATGAAACCATTATCACTAAAATCTTGAGCTAATTGTTTAAATTCCTCTGGAATTTCTTTTTTTCTATCTTGTAAATTCATTTTATTCCCAGTCTAAAGCTCCTTTTTTCCACTCATAAATAAATCCAACAGTTAAAATAAACAAAAATAACATCATAGAGAAGAAACCATATACACCGATTTCACCAAGCGAAATTGCCCATGGAAATAAAAATGCAATTTCTAAATCAAATATTATAAATAATATTGCAACCAAATAAAACCTGACATCAAATTCCATTCTAGAGTCATTGAAAGGTTCAAACCCACATTCATAGGCTGAAAGTTTCTCAGGATCAGGTTTGCTTGGAGCAGCAATATAATTTATTGCTACAAAAGCAAGACTTAAGCCTAAAGCTATTATCAAAAATAATATTATCGGTAGATAATCTTTTAAAAATTCCGCAAGCATTTGATTCCTATGTAACAACTATTATATCAACTAAAAGTGAAGATATGTCACATTTTTATGCCTAGTTTTGCTCAAATAATGGCGGGAGTGAAGGGACTCGAACCCTCGGCCCCCTGCGTGACAGGCAGGTGCTCTAACCAACTGAGCTACACCCCCACTGTATGGGTATATTTCTTATAGATTAGGCCTTTTTTAAAGGATGTAACCATAAGCAAAAAATATTCTCGCTATTAGTAATGAGATATATAATTTAATCAAGCATTATTATTTTTTATCAAATGAAGAGAAATTTAAAATTAGATGAATTATCAATAGTTATACCAATTTATAATGAAGGAAAAAATATTAAAAAGTTGTGGTTAGAAATTAAAAGATGTTTAGACTTAAAAAAGCTAGAGATAATTTTTGTAGATGACGATTCAAAAGACAAAACAGTAAAAATCCTAAAACAAATAAAAAATATAGACAAAAAAGTAAAATTTGTGATTAGAAAAAATGAAATCAAAGATTTATCAAGATCCTGCATATTAGGCTTTAAAAATTCCAATTATAAAAATATTTTAGTTATGGATGGTGATTTACAACATGATCCTAAATACATAGAAAAATTCATTGATAAATTTAATTTATCGTCAAGTGATGTTATTGTTGGATGTAGGAATTTTTTTTACAAAGATAATAAAGGATTAAACTTTGTAAGAACTTATGCATCAGTTTTACTTATATTTTTAATTAATATTTTATTAGGTAAAAAAACATCTGATCCATTATCCGGTTTTTTTTTATTTAAAAAAAAATTATTTATTGGATCAAAGAAAAAATTTTTTGGAAAAGGTTATAAAATTTTAGCAGATATTATTTACAATAATAAAAAAGCAAAAGTTAGCGATGTAAAAATAAATTTTAAAAAAAGACTACATGGAAAAAGTAAAATTAATATAAGAATATTATACTTTTTATTAATCTTTATAATACGAAAGCTTTAGCTTTGAAAAATTTTACATTTAATTTTTATCTTAAGTTTTACTTAATTTTTTTATTTACATTTGCAGTATTCTTTTTTTTTCAAAAATATAATAATTACGTTGAGTGGACAATTTCTGAGTGGCTAATAAATTATCAAGGAGGATTTACAAGAAGAGGGTTAATTGGTGAAATCGTATTTCAATTCAGCAAATATTCGATATTCTCTTTAAGAGAAACTATATTAACTTTTCAAATCTTAACATATTTTATTTATTTTTACTTAACTTACAAGTTCTTAAAGAATTCAAATAAACATCTGTTGTTAATATTCGCAATCTTTTCTCCATTATTTGTAATTTATCCTATTGCTGAAGTTGAAGTAC
>CACKZF010000026.1 GCA_902604565.1 uncultured Pelagibacteraceae bacterium | reverse complement strand
TTGGACATAATTCAATAATCGAAAAAAATGTTGTGATTGGCAATGATTGTATTATTGGCAACAATGTAATATTAAAAAATACTATTATTGGCAATAATACAAACATTTTAGATGGTGCTATAGTTGGAAAAAAAGGTTTTGGTTTCTATGCAGGTAAAAATAAAAATATAAGATATCCACACGTAGGTGCAGTTTTTATAGGAAATGATGTAGAAATTGGTTGTAATAATACTATTGATAGAGGATCACTTTCAAATACTATAATAGGAGATGGTACTTTTTTAGATAATCAAGTACATATAGCACATAACGTAAAAATTGGAAAAAACTGCATAATAACAGGTCAAGTCGGATTTGCTGGAAGTTCATCAATTGGCAATAAAGTGATGATAGGTGGACAAGCTGGTATTTCAGGTCACTTAATTATAGGTGACAATGTAAAAATTGGTGGAGGGAGTGGAGTAATAAAAAATATTCCATCAAATACTAAAGTGATGGGTTATCCTGCTATAAATATTAGAAATTTTTTAAAGGAAAATAAATTAAATGACTAACTTGAGTAAAGATCAAATAAAAGAATTATTGCCTCATAGAGAACCAATGTTACTAATAGATGAACTAAGAAATATTAAAAAACTTTTTTCAGCTACAGCAATTGTGAATGTAAAAAAAGATAGTTTTTTTGTTAATGGACATTTTCCCGGAGAACCAGTAATGCCAGGAGTTTTGATAGTTGAAGCTTTCGGTCAGGCCGCTGCAGCCTTAACTGCAAACGGATTGGATAAAGCTACATACGATAATAAGTTAGTTTTTTTGATGACAATTGAAAAAGCAAGATTTAGGAACCCAGTTATTCCTGATTGTGTTTTAGAGCTTAATATTGAGGCAATTAGATCTCATGGACGAGTTTGGAAATACAAAGGAACAGCATTTGTAGGTGATAAAAAAATGGCAGATGCGCAATGGTCGGCAACAATTGTCGATAGAAAGTAATAATTAGTAGTAATTGTTGATAAGATATATATTCTAAATTTGTTATCAATTGAAAGTGATTCATAAAACATCAATAGTAGATTCAAAAGCAAAAATTTCAGATAATGTTGAGATAGGACCTTATAGTAATATAGGTCCAGAGGTTGAAATAGGAACTAACTCAGTTATACATTCGCATGTAAATATAGTTGGCAATACAAAGATAGGAGAGAATAATCAAATATATCCTTTCTCATCTATTGGAACTCCTCCGCAAGATCTAAAATATAAAGGAGAAAAAAATTCATTATTAATTGGTAATAATAATAAGTTTAGAGAGTATGTTAATATAAATCCCGGAACAGAACAGGGTGGTGGTATAACCAGAATTGGGGATAACAATTTATTAATGGTTTATTGTCATGTCGCACATGATTGCAAGATATCAAATAATATTGTTTTGGCTAATAACGTTCAAGTAGGTGGGCATGTTACTATTCAAAATAATGCAATAGTCGGTGGAAGCTGTGCGATACATCAATTTTCTAGAATTGGGGAGTCTGTAATGATAGGTGGAATGACTGGTGTTTTGAGTGATGTCATTCCATTTGGTTTATCAATGGGTAACAGAAATAATTTAATGGGATTAAATCTTATTGGATTAAGAAGATCTAAAGTTTCAAATGAAAATATTAAAAAAATACAATTAGCCTATGAAATAATATTTCAAACTCCAAATTTTAGAGAAAATATAGAACAGCTTAGTAATGATCTTAAAAATAATGAATTTGTAAAAAAAATAATTAATTTTATAAATTCAGATAAAAAAAGACCAATATCACTTCCACCTAGCAAATAATGATAGGACTTTTTTTAGGAGAAAAAGATTTACCAAATGAAATTATTAAAAAAATAGAGAAAAAGAAATTAAAGTACTTCATTATAGATCTCACAAAAAACAACAAATTTAAAAAAAATAAGAATAGTTTTTTCATTAATATAGGTAAATTCGGTGAGATTATAAAACTTATTAAATCAAAACAATGTACTAAAGTTATATTTGCTGGAAATATAATTAAACCTAAAATATCAAAACTCAAATTAGACCTAAAAGGTCTCTTTTACATACCAAGAATAGTAAAAGCATCAAAAAAAGGTGATGCAGCAATATTAAAAGTTCTAATAAAAATTTTGTCTGAAAATAAAATTAAAGTTATTAAATTAAATACCTTCAACCCAGAATTAACTTTAAAGAAAGGAATTTTCACAAAAATTAAACCAACTTTGCAGGAAAAAGAGGAAATAGGTAAAGGAATTAAAACATTAAAAAAAATTAATTCGTACAATCATACACAAGCCGTAATTATAAGAGACAATAAAATTGTTTCTAGAGAAACTAGAAAAGGCACAAAAGAAATGATAAAATCTATACCTAAATCCAAAATAAAAAAAGGAATTTTAATAAAACTACCTAAAACAAAACAAGATTTAAGGGTAGACTTACCCACAATTGGAATTGATACATTTAAAGATTCTAATAAGTTTGGCGTCAAGGGAATTGTTATTAAATCAAATCAAAATATTATATTGAATAAAGAAGCTTGTATTAAATATGCCAATCGAAATAAACTTTTTCTCATTGCTGTATGAAAAAAATTTTTGTACTTACAGGTGAACCTTCTGGGGATAAATTAGCGTCAGAAGTAATATCAAAAATAAAAATGAAAAAAGCTAATTTAGAGTTTTTAAGTGTTGGTGGGACAAACTTAGAAAGATTAGGTATTAAGACAATCTATGATCAAAAAGAGATAACTTATATAGCTTTTACAGATATATTATTAAACTTTTTTAAAATAAAACGTAAAATAAAAGATACTGTTTATGAAGTTTTGAAATTTAAACCAGATATTTTATTTAGTGTTGATAGTCCAGATTTTACAATGAGAGTAGCAAAACTTGTAAAAGAAAAAAACCCAAAAATAAAAATAATTCATTTTATTGCTCCTAAAGTTTGGGCGTGGAGAGAGGGTAGAGTAAAGAAAATGAAGAAATTTTTAGACCATATTTTATTACTTTTTAAGTTTGAAAAAGAATATTTTGATAAACAAAAACTAACTAATACCTTTGTAGGCCACCCTTTGTTAGATAAAAAAATTATTGAAAATATCAAAATAGATCAATTTTTAGACAAAAAAAATATTATATCAATTTTTCCTGGAAGCAGAACTTCAGAGATTAAACATCATATGCCAATTCTAGTTAATTTTATTAAAAAAATGAATATCAAAAATCCTAATTATAATTTCATATTTCATACAGTTGATAACAATAAAGAACTTATAAGTAGTTATATTTTGAGAGAATCTATCCAAAATATAGAAATTATTAATGATGATAAAATTAAAACTGCGGTTTTAAAGAAATCAATTTTCGCAGTAGTAAAATCTGGTACAGTTTCGTTGGAAGTTTGTAAAATGAATGTTCCATCAGTAATTATTTATAAGATGAACTTTGTTAATTTTTATTTAGCAAAACTTCTATTAAATATAAAATTTGTTAATATGATTAATATTATAAATAATAGAGAAGTTATACCAGAGTTGATACAATCAGAATGTAATGCTGAGGAAATTTTTAAAAGTGTTTACTGTTTTCTAAAAAAACCTGATTTAATTGTCAAACAAAAAGAAGAAATAAAAAAAACTCTTGAAACTTTGACTTCCCCTAGCTCTTCGTCTGAAGAAGCATCAAATATTATCTTATCCTATATTTCCTAATCTTTTTATTACCTCATTTTTTCCAAGAGATAATATTATATCATATATTCCTGGACCAAACTTAGATCCAGTTAACATAATTCGTAATGGCTGCCCAATACCCTTGAAATTTGTATTATTCAATTTTATTAACCCATTTATGATTTGTTCTAAATTTTCTCTATCAAAAACTTCTAATTCTGAAATCTTCTCTTTAAATAAATGTGTTATTTTTTTTGCTTCATCGTTTATCAGCTTTTTATCTTGGTCATTAATATTAACTTTATCATTTAATAAGTATTTAGAATTATTAAATATGTCCTCTAATGTTTTTGCTTTATTTTTTAAAAATGTTAAAGAGTTTTTTATTGTATTTTCTTTTTCCTCTTTAATTTTATCTTTATACATTTCACAGTAATCTTTAAACTTTTTGTACAATATATTTTCTTCACTATTTTTAATGTAATATTCATTCATAGAGAGAATTCTACTCATATCAAGTTTTGAAGGCGATTTACCTATACCTTCTAAATTAAATAGTTTTATACTTTCATCTAAGTTAAAAATTTCTTTATCTTTATAGGACCATCCTAACCTTAGTAGGTAATTTCTAAGTGACTCAGGCAGAATCCCAATTTTTGAGTAATCTTCTAATGTTGAGGCATTGTCTCTTTTTGATAGTTTCTTACCATCTATTGTATGAATAAGAGGTATATGAGCAAACTGTGGAATATCCCATCCTAGTGCTTCATATATCTGTATTTGTTTAAAAGTATTAATTTTATGGTCATCTCCTCTTATAATGTGAGTCATTTCCATATTATGATCATCTACAGACGCAGATAAATTATATGTTGGTGTTTCGTCATTTCTTAAAATAACAAAATCCTCAATAGTATTATTTTCAATCTCTACGTTACCTTGAACTAAATCTTTCAGTAGAGTTGCGCCTTCTATTTTACTTTTAAATCTTATAACTGGTTTTATATCCTTTGGGGCTTGTTCTTCAGAAATATCTCGCCATTTTCTATTATACACATAAGGAATTTTTTTTTGTTTAGCTCTTTTCTTTTGTTCTTCTATTTCCTCTGTACTACAGTAGCATTTATATGCATTTCCATTCTCTAATAATCTTTTAGCTATAGTTACGTGTTCACCAATCATTTTTGATTGGGTATACTCTTCACCATCATGTTCAATTCCCATCCATTTTAAAGAGTTAATTATTTGAGTCTTATGCTTTTCTTTAGATCTTTCTTTATCAGTATCTTCTATCCTTAAATAAAATTTACCTGATTTATTTTTTGAATATAACCAATTAAATAGAGCTGTTCTTACTCCACCAATGTGAAGAGGACCGGTAGGAGAAGGAGCAAATCTCGTTGCTACTTTTTTCATGGAATTTATTTAAACTATTTTACTGAAAGTTTCTATATAAAGATACAAGAATTCCTTGAACTTTCACTCTATCAGGTCCAAAAATTTTTGTTTCGTAATTTCTATTTGCACTTTCTAATGCAACAGTCTTACCTTTTCTTCTAATTCTTTTCAACATAGCCTCATGATCATCAATTAAGGCTACTACGATTTTTCCATTGTCTGCGGTATCTGCTTTTTTTACAATAACAGTATCACCATCATTAATTCCAGCTTCAATCATAGAATCTCCTTGAACCTTTAAACCAAAAAATTCTCCATCTTTTTCAATGTTTGCTGGCAGTGGAATTCTTGAAACTTCATTTTGTATAGCTTCAACTGGAGTTCCTGCAGCTATTGTTCCTAGCACAGGGATTTCTGTATCTGTAGAATTATTTAAATTTTCTTCATCTAATCCTCCCTTAATAACGCTTGGAGAAAAACTATTATATATATCGTTTGCAGATGCTGTTTCAGGTAACTTAATTACTTCCAATGCTCTAGCCTTATGGGCTAATCTTTTAATAAAACCTCTTTCCTCTAATGCACTAATAAGTCTGTGAATTCCAGATTTTGATTTTAAACTTAATGATTCTTTCATTTCCTCATATGAAGGGGACACACCTGTAGATCTCAACTTTTTGTTGATAAAGAGAAGCAGGTTTTTTTGTTTTTTAGTTAACATAGAACAAATTAAGTACATCGATGTTCTATAAAAGTTCTTTAATTTATACAACAGCTAAAAAGCAAGAAAAATTGAGGAAAAATTCTATAAAAGAGAAAAAATATTATTATTTTTCAAATTTTTTAAAAGTGATTCACCAATTAAAAAACTGCTGATTGAGGTCCTGTTTTTTATATCAAGCAATTCATCTTTTGTTTTAAGACCACTCTCAGAAATTAGAGGGGAAGAGTGATTTGAAACAACATTATATATATCATAAGTTGTATTTATCTCAGTTTTAAGAGTTTTTAGGTTTCGGTTATTTATTCCAATTAAAGCATCAGGATATTTTACTGATTTTTCTGCCTCCTCAACAGTATGAACTTCAACAATCACACTCATATTATACTTTAAAGCTTCCTCGTAAATTTCATCAGCAGTTTTTTCAGAAATGCCGGCTAATATAATCAGTACTGCATCAGCACCATAACTTTTTGCTAAAGGCACTTGAAATTTATCAACAAAAAAGTCTTTACAAAGAATGGGTAATTCAATTTTTTTTTTAATTTCAGAAATATGAGATAAATTTCCTAAAAAAAAGTCTTCCTCAGTTAATACAGACAAACAAGTAACATTCTTAGAGTTATATATATTTGCAATTTTTACTGGGTCGTAATCATCTATTAAAATACCTGCAGATGGACTAGCTTTTTTTATTTCAGCAATTATGGATATCTTATTTTCTGAGTTATTGGTTTGTATTTTTTTCTTGAAATCAAAAAAAACATCTTTTTTATAAATTGTGTGCAACAAACTATTAATATTAATTTCACGTTTTAATTTTTCAATTTTAATCTTTTTTTGATCAATTATTTTTTGAAGAATATTTTCAGACATTCTGTATACTTTTTACATATGTGAATGCAGCTCCAGATCTAATAAATCCTCTGGTATAATTATAAGCAATTTTAAAATCATCATATTTTTCAGAAACTATTAATCCTGCTGCAGCATTTAGACATACTGCTTTTGAAAAATCATTATCTTCCCCTTGGAAAATATTTAAAATTTTATCAGAATTAAATTTAGCATCATCTCCTACTAAATTTTCAAATTTATCAGCTTTAACATTTAATTCATTTGGATCAATTATAAACTCAGATATTTCATTATTTTTCAATTGTACAACATTGGTTTTAGCGTAAGGTGATATTTCATCTAGACCATCCTCACTATTTACAATCCATGCAAATTTTAAATTTAGATTTTTCAGGGCATTTGCAAAAACTTTTAGAAGCTTATTATTAAAAACACCAATTACCTGCCTTTCAACAAGCGCTGGGCTACTTAATGGACCTATCATATTAAAAATAGTTCTTTTTCCTATTTTTTTTCTCGTTGGACCAACATATTTCATTGTTGAATGGTAATTTGGAGCGAACATAAAGCCAAAATTATAATTTTTAATCTGCTCCTCGATTTGATTTGGTTCTAAGTTGATATTTATATTTAAAGCTTCAAGAACATCAGCTGACCCACATTTTGATGAAACTGCTTTATTTCCATGCTTTGCTACTTTAACGCCCATGCTTGCTAACAACAGTGCTGATGCTGTTGAAATATTTAAAGTATCTTTTCCATCTCCACCAGTACCACAAGTATCAATGCAATCTTTAGCATTTACTCTTTTTGATTTATCTCTTAATATATATACACCTCCAGCTATTTCATCTGAAACCTCACCCTTATCTGATAATAAAGTTAAAAAATCATAAATTTGTTGATCACTAGCCTCGCCATTCATTAAAATCTTAAATGCATTTTTACTTTCATCAAAATTTAAATTTAATTTATTTCTGAGTTTGTCTAAAAATTGATCCATTTTTACTCTTTTACAAAGTTCTCTAAAATTTTTAAACCATATTTTGTCTTGATACTTTCAGGATGAAATTGAACTCCATGAATTTTGTATTCCTTATGCATTACACCCATAATTGTCCCATCGGATGTACTAGATGTAATTTTTAAATCTTTTGATAAAGATTTTCTATCAATTACTAAACTATGATATCGAGTAGCTGAGAAAATTTTTGGTAAATTATTAAGAATACCAATTTTCTTATTTATAATATTACTTGTCTTTCCATGCACTAGTTCATTAGCTTGAATAATTTTAGAACCAAATATTTGTCCAATGATTTGATGACCTAAACAAACACCAAGTATTGGCACTTTTTTATACAAATTCTTTACTATCTTTAAACAATTTCCAGATTGGTTAGGATTTCCTGGTCCTGGAGATATTACAATTTTATTATACCCTTTTTTTAAAATATACTGATGATCTACTTTATCATTTCTAAAAACATCTACTTTAGAAAAAGATGAAAGATAGTGATATAAATTGAACGTAAAACTATCATAATTATCTATTAAAATTATTTTCATAATCCTTATTCCAAAGCCTTGATTAAAGCTTTTGCTTTATTAACTGTTTCATTAAATTCATTAATAGGATTACTATCAGCAACAATTCCTGCTCCGGACTGTACATAAAATTTTTTATTTTTCGAAATTGCTGTTCTAAGAGCAATGCAAGTATCAAAATCACCATTTGCAGAAAAATAACCAATACCACCAGCATAAACTTTTCTTCTAGTTGTTTCTAATTCATCTATAATCTCCATCGCTCTTATTTTAGGTGCACCTGATACTGTTCCAGCAGGAAAACCAGCTAATAATGTATCAAATTTTCCAAATTTTTTATTAAATACACCTTCAACATTTGAGACTATGTGCATTACATGTGAATATCGCTCTATCTTGAAACTTTCAGTAACTTTAACTGAGTTAATTTTAGAAACTTTTCCTGTATCATTTCTACCAAGATCAAGAAGCATTAAGTGCTCAGAGAGCTCTTTTTTATCTTTTAAAAGATCCTTTTCATAAAATTTATCTTCTTTTTTATTTTTACCTCTAGGTCTTGTACCAGCTATAGGTCTAATGGTTATCCTATTATCTCTAAGCCTCACAAGTATCTCAGGACTTGCGCCAATAATTTGGAAATCTTCAAAGTTAAAAAAATACATGAAAGGGGAAGGGTTAGTAATTCGTAATTTTTTATAAATATCTATTGGTTCTTTATTAAGATTAGTTTCGAACCTTTGACTTAGAACAACTTGAAAAATATCTCCTATTTTGATGTAATTTTTAGCTTTTGAAACATTGCTAAGGAATTTCTTTTTTGAGATATTTGATTTAACTTTTGGTCTAAACATCTTGGTTTTTGATTGATTTATTCTGTAACTATAGTTCGCTAAAAAAATCATTTCCTCTATTTCTTTTTGTATTTGTTCGTATTTAGCTTGGTAATTTTTGATTTTTTCATCTAAAAAACAATTAACTATAAAAAACAATTTTTTTTCTGCATTATCGAAAACTATTAAATTTTTTGGTCTCAAAATTCTTGCATCAGGAATTTTAAGATCATTTTTTGTACTGTTAGGAATTTTCTCAATATATCTTATTGTATCATAAGAGAAATACCCTGATATAATTGAGCTAATTGGTGGCAATTCACTTGGTATTTTAAAATTAAAATTTTCGACAATTTTCTCAATATTATCTTTTGGGGTTCCTCTTAATTTTTTTCTTTTATTCTCATGATTCAAAACACAATTATTATTATTAAATTCCCAAATTTTATCAGGATTTTTACCAAAAATTGTATATCTACCTTTTATGAAACCTTTTTCTACAGACTCGAATACGAAGCTATTTCTTACATTTAAAAAGTTATTAATTAAATTTTCTATTTCTTTTTGACCATTTGATTTTATCACATGGTAAAGAACTTGATTTTTCCTCTTTTTGTGATTTTTTTTAAATAACTTTAGATCAATATTCAACATTATCTAAAATAATTTTTAACTCTATCAATTGTCTGATTGAAAATTTTTACCTTATATTTTGAATTTAAAGATAGATCATAAGATGTATAAACATCATTAATAATATCGTTATTTGCCTTATTTGAATATTCTTCAACATAACTATTATTTTTTTCCATATTTGAATAATAAATATTCTTAATTTTTGTAAGAAATATTTTATTTGTTTCTCCAGTCACTAATGAGAAACTTTCTTTTGGTAATGTGTATAAAAGTTTTAAAGAGTCTGGGTCAAAAAATTTGTAATCATTACTATTTTTAATACTTATAGTCTTAATATTATTTGTATCTTTTGATAATTTCACAAACTCATCATCATTAAATATCTTTTCGTCAATTTTTTCAAAAAGACTTTTATTAAATTCAAATTTCTTTTTTAAAATTACATTATTTTTAACGTCTTGTATAAACTTGGAATCTTTTTTGTTTGGAATTTTTTTGTTAATATTTGATATTTCAAAAATTAGATAATAATCATTTTTGTCAACTAGTTGTATTTTGTCCTGTTTTCTTTTTGAGTAAATTTCTTCAAGTATTTCGTCTGAATCATCATTCAATACAAAATTATTAATTTCATTAAGTTCTAAATTATAAATTTCATTAATTTCTCTTATATTTGATCCGTTTAAAATATTATTTTCTATCTCATCAATTTTCTTAAAAAATTCATCATTAAACTCATCTATTTCTATCAAATTTTTAGGAGTAATTTTTGCATAAGTCACATCAATAAAATCAATTTTCAAAATTTCTTGATTATTTTCAATGAAATCCTCAACTTCTAATTTAGTTGCAGTTTTATCATGGACTAAATCTAAATCTAAATATTCGATTTCTATTTTTTTATTTTCATTGATATATATTTTATTTTTTAAAAAATAAGGCGACTTAATCCCTCCACTAATATAATTAAATAAATTTTCTTTTAGTTCTTGTTTCTTTAATGAATTTTCAAATGACGAAGCACTTAAGTTATTTTCTAATAGAAATTTTTCATATTTAACTCTTGAAAACTTCTTATTATCATCTAGTAGAATTGAATTAGATCTTATTTTATTTGCCAACGCCTCCTCTGACATTGAAACATTTAATTCTTTAATTTCCATCTCAATTAATTTTTCAGAGACTAATTCTGATAAAATTTGTTCAATGATATTTTTGTCTATGTTTGCTTTTATAATATCGTTTGTGAGTCTTGACTCGTTTATAAAATTTACAAAATCTTTTGATGAGATTGCTTCATTATTAATCTTAGCAACATTGTTTGTATTACCTCCACTAAAAACACTACCCATGCCCCAAAATACAAATGGAATTATAATAATTCCAACAAGCACTCCAGCTAATTTTGAATTTGAGAAACCTCTTAATTTACTTATCATATTTTATAGTCTTTATTTATTGATCTAAAAAAAAATAAACATATAAATTATATTAATCTTTATGACAAATAATAATATGTATTTCATCGCTAATTGGAAGATGTTTGGGTCAGTTAAGTCAGTTAATTCATTAAATAAAGTAATAAGTTATTCAAAAACAA
>CACKZF010000025.1 GCA_902604565.1 uncultured Pelagibacteraceae bacterium | reverse complement strand
TTTAGAGTTGGAGTTAGCATTCCATTTTCAATTGAAAATTTTTCATTAATTATAAAAAATTTTTTTATATTTTCTATTCTAGAAAGGTTTTTATTTATATTTTCTATTTCTTTTTCAATTTGATCATTGGTTGCGTTGGTATTTTCATCTGATAGAACTAATAATGCAACTAGATAAGGTTTATTGTCTCCATAAACAATTGATTGATCAATTAATTTAGAATTTAACAACTCATTTTCGATTTTAACTGGAGAAATATTATCTCCTCCAGGAGTAATCAGAATATCTTTTTTTCTGTCAGTAATTTTTAAATAACCATTCTCAAAAATTCCAATATCCCCTGTATATAACCAACCATCTTTTAAAACTTTCTTAGTTTCTTCTTCATTATTCCAATAACCCAACATTATATTTTCACCTTTAACTAAAATTTCTCCATCAGAGGCTATTTTTACCTCATTTCCTTTAAACGGTGGACCTACAGTCTCAACCCTAATATCATTAATTGGGTTGCAACTTACGACAGGAGAGGTCTCAGTTAATCCATATCCTTGTAAAGTGGGAAGACCTATAGCATTTAAAAAAATACCAACTTCTTTATCAAGCGCTCCGCCGCCAGAAACAAAAGTTTTTAGCTCACCTCCAAACTGACTTTTGATTTTTTTTCTTACTATTTTTTCCAAAATATTATCAATTAATCTTTCTAAAATTGTAAAAGGTTGTTTATTTATTTTTTTGGTTCCTAATTCTAACATCTTTAATATTAATTTTTTCTTTAAACCTGTTGCTTTGTTAAAACTTGCATTAATCTTTTGAAATAAATTTTGGTAAAACCTAGGTACTGCAGTCATTAGTTGAGGTTTACAATCGTTCATATTTTTAATTAATTTTTCAATACTTTCTGCATAGAATATTTTTGCTCCAACACTTATTTGAACAAATTGAACAGTGTGTTCATAAGAATGAGAGAGAGGTAACCAGGTTAAAAATCTAGTCTGATCTGTTAGCAAAGGTTTCAATATATCGAGTGCGCCATCACAATTATTTAAAATACCACCGTGACTTAAGATTACACCTTTTGGGTTACCTTGAGTTCCTGAAGTATAAATAATACAAGCTGGATCATTTCTTTTAATTGATAAGTCTGGTATGTTTAAATCTTGATAATCTAAATTAGAAAATAATTTATTTACATTAATATAAGTATCAGTATCTATATCTAATTCTTCAAAAGAAAATATTTTAACAACAAAACTCTTTATTTTTATAATTTCTTTGATTTTATTAAATTGTTCTTGATTAGAAACAAAGATTAATTTCGGACTACAATTTTCAATTATATATTCATAATCTTTCTCAGCGTAAGTTGTATAAGCTGGTACAGTAATAGCTTCAGATAACATTACTGAAAGATCAGTTATAAACCACTCAGGTCGATTTTCAGATATTAATAAACATCTATCACCTTTATTTGTATATTTTTTAATTTCTGAAGAAAGTTTTTTAATTGAATGGAATGTTTTTTCCCAAGTAAAACAATTATTGGTATCTTTCAAGGATGTTAAAAGAATATTGTCTTTTTTTTGTTTTTTATAATTAATAAAAAACAGTTCGACTAAATTATTAATATTTTGTGTACTCATAAATTCTTGGTGGGCAAAGAGAGAATCGAACTCTCACAGTATTGCTACTATTGGATTTTGAGTCCAACGCGTCTACCAGTTCCGCCATTCGCCCAAAACTTTGCATATTTTAATCAATAGTATTAAATCATTTATTATATTAAAAGAAAATATGTTTAAAGAACTGTATAATAAAACTATTAAACTAGCAGGTCATAAAAGATCCAAATCTTTTTTAGGATTTATATCTTTTATTGAAAGTTTTATATTCCCAATACCACCAGATGTTTTGATAATTCCTATGACAATAGCTCGAAAACATGAATGGATTAGAATTGCATCAATTGCAACTATAGGATCTGTTTTGGGAGCTTGCCTTGGCTATCTTATTGGATATGTTTTTTTTAACGAGATTGGCATTAAAATTTTTGAAATTTATGGTGTAGATGATGCTTCATTTTTAAAAGATAAAGTATCTTCAGAAGGTGGCATTATAGCCTGGATAACTCTCCTTGCAATTGCTGGTTTTTCACCAGTGCCTTTTAAGTTACTTACAATAACAAGTGGTTTCATAAACTTTAATATTTTATATTTTATTATTATTTCTCTTTTAACAAGAGGTTCACGTTTTTTTTTAATAGCATTTTTAGTTGGAAACTTTGGACCTACAATGAAAAAAATTATTGAAAAAAAACTTTTAAAATTCTCTATTTTACTATCAGTTATATTAATTATTTTTGCTTATTTTATATATAAATTTTTAAATAATTTTATTAATTAAATATGATCCTATTTCCAAATAGAAAAAATTTTTATGTGATTATTTTTTTTATCTCGTTAGTTTCAATAATTTCTGCGTTATACATTGAGTATATATTGCAGTATCAACCCTGTAAGTTATGTATTTATCAAAGGTTACCTTACCTAGCTGCAATATTTGTAAGCTTTATCGGGTTTAATTATTCGAATAATGATCAAATTTTAATAGTTACAATTATAATATTTACTTTGAGCGCTATACTATCTGGGTATCATTTTGGAATTGAGAATAGTATATTTGATGAGCTATCAGCCTGTACAAATGGATCATCAGATATTTTAAATAAATCGAAATTACTAGAGTCTCTTAACAAAACTATGCCTGTTAACTGTAAAGATGCTACTTTTAAAATTCTTGGAATTTCACTAGCGGCAATTAATACAATTTTTTCAATTTTAATTGTTTTTTTTTCGATTAGAACATTGACATATGAAAAAAACTAATAAAAAAAAATTAGAAGAATTTATAAGAGTAGATCATGCTGGAGAAAGGGGTGCGATTAAAATTTATGAGGGTCAATTGCTTGCACTAAATACTATTGTAAAAAATGATGATTTAAAACAAACTATTGGTGAAATGAAAAAGCATGAGCAGGAACATTCAAATTTTTTTGAGGATGAAATAGAAAAAAGAAATATAAAACCAACAAAATTACTACCATTATGGGATTTGCTTGGTCTAGGTCTTGGATTTGGTTCAACGATACTTGGAAAAAAAGCAGCGATGTTATGTACGGCCTCTGTCGAAGAGGTAATAGATGAACATTATAAAAGCCAAATTGACCAAATAGAAGGAGATGAAAAGGATTTAAAGGAAAAAATAATAAAATTTAGACAAGACGAATTAGACCATAAAGATATAGCCTACGAGAAGGGTGCTACAAAAAAAGGTGTTTATTCAATTATGGATAAAGTAATTAAAACTGGTTCTAAGGTTGCTATAAAAATCTCTGAAAAAATTTAGTTACGGTTCAAGTTCGACATCCCAATACAAATAGTCCATCCAACTTTTATGTAAGAAGTTAGGTGGAAAATTCTTTCCATTTTTATGAAGATCTTCCGTGGTAGGTTGAAAAGGCCATTGATTTAATGTCATACCTGAGTTCTTTATTAGTCTTCCTCCCTTTTTAACATTACAGGAAGAACAGGCTGTTACAACATTATCCCAATTAGTTTTTCCACCTTTCGATCTTGGCAGTAAGTGATCAAAGGTTAATTCATTTTTACTTCCACAATATTGGCAGCTAAACTTATCTCTTAAAAATACATTAAACCTTGTAAAGTTAGGATTTGATTGAGGTCTAATGTATGATTTAAGAGCAATTACACTTGGAAGTTTCATACTAAACGAAGGACTTCTGATTTGTCTGTCATAATAACTAACAATAGAAACTCTATCTAAGAAAACAGATTTAATTGAATCTTGCCAGCTCCACAATGAAAGTGGGTAATAACTTAAAGGTCTATAGTCTGCGTTTAAAACTAACGCTGGACATTTTTCTAGCGAAATACTTTGGTCTGAAAGCTCAATCATAATTAAAACATACATTAAATATATTTTTAATCAACTTTACTAATTGTATATTAAGGATTTATTAATTAATTATATTTTTTTTAATAAAGTTTAATGCCGCACTTGATGCTTCCATAGGTATATGGTGATCACAGTTTTTAATCATTAAAGTTTCAATTTTAATTTTATTTCTGATAAAAAAATCTTCAGCCTCAAGTAAATTGCTTGGGGGGACGATTAGATCATTTTCACCATGTATCATTAAAATATTAGTTTTATTTTTAATTCTTTGAGAAAGATCTCTCATATTTATGATTCTTCCAGAAAACCCTACAATACAACTAAATTCTTTTTCGGATGTTAGACCAACATTTAATGACATCATGCATCCTTGACTGAAACCAGAAACACAAATTTGTGAATATGCTAAATCAAAACAATTACTTACTTCTGAAATATAACTGTTTAGAATATTTTCTGCCTTTTTTGATTCTTGAAGAGTATATTCTGGATCTTCGTTGTTTAAATCAAACCATTGGAACCCTACTGGATTAATATTGCATACTTCATGTGCATCCGGACATAAAAAAACTGTATTTTTTAAAAATCTTTTCCAATTTAATGTAAGCATACTGATATCTTTTCCATCACCTCCATATCCATGAAGTAAAATTACTGCACTCTTAACTTTCTCATTATTTTCTGGTTTTATTATTGTTGTATTTAGGGAAAATTTCATAAAATTTTTGGTAACCAATCAAGTAAAGATTGATCATTAAAGTCAATATACCCAATAATTCTCCCAACTTCAAAACCATTTCGGTCTATTAGAATTGTTGTGGGTAATCCTCTTAGTTTAAACAACTGCGAAAACTCTGGTCCAGATCCTGTAAATATATCTAAATTTTTAATTTTGATTTCATCAAAAAATTCTTTTGATTTTTTGTAGCTTTCGCCACCAATATTAATTGGAATAATATTAATATTTTTAAATTCATTTAAAGTTTTAAGTTTATCCAAAGATGGCATCTCTTTTTTACAAGGAGCACACCAAGTGGCCCAGAAATTTATTATTAATGGGTATGATTTATAATCATTTAAACTTACTTTTTGGCCATCAGATTTAATAAATTCTATATTTTCAATTTTTTTCTTGTCTTTATGTACTATAAGATTCTTAATTTCTGGACGCTCTATTGAATATGAGACACTAGATGATATTAAGTAAAATATTATTATTAGATAATTAAAAAAAATGATTTTCATAAAATCTGTAACAATTAAATATCATGGGTAAAAATAAAAACAATCAACCAATTTGGAGTACTAGAATTAAAAAGGAAAAAACAAACCTTTTTAAAAAGGTTGGTGGATCAATTTCAATCGATAAAAGATTATTTAGAGAGGATATTGAAGCTTCAATTGTACATGTTGAGATGTTGTTTAGACAAAAAATTATAAATTTTAAAATTAAAAATAAAATAGTATGGGGTTTGAATAGAATTAAGAACGAAATTATAAAAAAAAAATTTATTTTTGACGAAAAGCTTGAGGATATTCATATGAATATAGAACACAGACTCTTTGAACTAATTGGAGAAGACGCAGGGTATATTCACACTGCAAGATCAAGGAATGATCAGGTTGTCACAGATTTTAAAATTTGGTTAAGAAATGCTAATAAAGAAATTGTTAAAAACATTGATGCAACAATTAAAAATATTTTAAAAAAAGCAGAAAAAAATGTTGAAACAGTTATGCCTGGTTTTACGCACCTCAAAAATGCACAACCGGTCTCTTTTGCTCATTATTTAATGGCGTACTTAGAGATGTTTAATAGAGATAAAAAAAGATTTAAAAACAATTTAGAGAGCCTTAATGAAAATCCACTTGGTGTGGCTGCTTTAACAGGTACTTCTTTTAAAATTGATAGATTTTATACTTCAAAAAAATTAGGTTTCGACAGACCAACCAAAAACTCAATTGATACTGTTTCTGATAGAGATTTTGTAATTGATTTTCTATATTCTTGCTCTGCATGTGCTGTTCATATCTCTAGGATTGCAGAAGAGTTTATCATCTGGAATTCAGATGCTTTTAAACTTATTAATTTGAATGATAAGATTGTAACTGGATCATCGATTATGCCTCAAAAAAAAAATCCTGATCCTCTAGAATATTTAAGAGGCAAAACAGGTTTCATGTTAGGAAATCTATTTTCTATGCTCACAACATTAAAAGGGTTGCCACTTTCTTATTTTAAGGATTTACAAGATGACAAAGAAATTGTTTTTAAATCATTTGATCAATTAAAAAATTCCTTAATTATACTAAATGATGTTCTTAAAAATTTTTCACCAGATAAAAAAAGAATGATCGAACTCGCAGAAAGTGGCTACATTACAGCAACTGATTTAGCAGATTACATGGTCAGAGAATTAAATTATCCATTTAGAAAAGCCTATTTACAAACGGCTAAAATAATAAATTTTGCTGAAAAAAATAAAAAAAAATTATCAGAACTCTCAATAAAAGAGATAAATAAGATTGAAAAAGGTTTAACCTCAGATGTTCTAAAAGTATTTGATCTAAAAAAATCCGTTAATTCTAAAGTTTCTTACGGCGGAACTTCTTTCGACAACATTAAGAAAATGATATTAAGTTACAAAAAGAAATAACTATGTTCAAAAAAGTAACTTTAATTACCATATGTCTAATTTTATTAACTTCATGCGGTAGAAAAAATGATCCAAAATATGAGGCATCATTAAATAATAATTTTCTGAAATTTGATAATATTAATAATGTATTTAAAATGCCAAAAAAAGATGAAATATATCAATAATATTTTTACAATTGAAAAATCAAGACTCACTAAAGTAATTAAAAAGTTTGAAACACCAATTTTTTGCTACTCTGAGAAAAAAATTAATGAAAATATAGGCAATTTTAAAAATAATTTTAAATCATTTTCTCCAATCATATGTTTTTCAACAAAGTCAAACTGTAATCTAGAAATACTAAAACTAATTAAACAAAATGGATTGGGTGCTGATGTTGTCTCTAAAGGTGAATTAATGATTGCTCTCAAGGCAGGAATAAATTCCAAAAAAGTTGTTTTTTCCGGAGTAGGTAAAACTAGATCAGAATTGATTTATGCAATAGATAAAAATATTTTATTAATTAATTGCGAGTCAAAAAGTGAAATTTTAGAAATAGAAAGTATAGCAAAATCTAAGAATAAAAGGATAGACATTGGAATTAGATTAAATCCAAATACAGACGCAAAAACAATTAAACAAATCTCAACTGGTAAAAAAGAAAACAAATTTGGTGTTAATGAAAAGACATTTATTGAAGTTTCAAAATATATTAAAAATTCAAAATTTTTAAATTTAAAATGTTTAAGTGTACATATTGGAAGTCAAATTCTAGATCATAAACCATACCAAAAAATGCTTAACGTCCTAGATAAATTAATAAAAAAAATTAACTTTAATTTTGAGTATATAGATCTTGGTGGTGGTATGGGTATTGATTATAATAAGGACAATAAAAAATTTAATTATAAAAAATACAATCAAATTATTAAAAAATTTTTAAAAAAGCATAAGTCAAAAATTATTTTTGAACCTGGTAGATCGATTATAGGCGATACAGCAATATTAATTTCAAAAATTATTTATATCAAAGAAAATTCTAAAAAAGATTTTATTATCGTTGATGCTGCTATGAACGATTTTATGAGGCCTGCATTATATGGCGCTAAACATAAAATTATTCCATTAAAAAAAACTAATAAAATGACTAATAAAAGCTATGATTTTGTTGGTCCCATTTGCGAAACTACAGATAAATTCTTAACAACAAATAAATTTCAAAAGTTGAATGAGAAAGATTATATTATTATTTGCGACGTGGGTGCATACGGCTCGTCTTTAGCCTCAAATTATAACATTAGGCCTAAACCAGCAGAAATATTAATTAAAGGTTCAAAAATAAGCGTAATTAAAAAAAGACAAAAATTAAAAGATATAATTTAGTTTTTGACAAAAATGATAAGAAAACTGCTATTTTTATTTTTTTTCTTTCTAGGTATAGCTATAATTTCGATAGTATTTCTTCCCTCACTATTAATGCCAACTAAAATAGTTTTATTTGGTGGGAAAATGATGGGAAAATGGACTGCTCTGTGCTTAAAAATTTTTTTACAAACTACAATTATTGTTAAAGGTAGAGAAAATATTATTAAGAACGAAAAATTTTTTATTGCTTGTTCTCATCAATCTATGTTTGAGACTTTTTACATACAAACGATTTTTAATGCACCAATATTTATTTTAAAGTACGAATTAATCAAAATACCAATATTTGGTTGGTATTTAAAAAAGATAGGATCAATTTCAATAAATAGAAATAAAATCAGCAAAAATAACTTAGGTTTAATAGATAAAATTAAAAATTCTATAGTAAATTCGGAAAGACCATTAATTATATTCCCACAAGGAACTAGAGTTTTACCAAATGAAATAGTTCCTTTTAAAAAAGGAGTAGGTAGAATTTACGATGAATTGAATATAAATTGTCAACCTGTAGCAATAAATTCAGGAAATGTTTGGCCAAAACATGGTGAATTGAAACCACAACAAACAATAACAATATCAATTCTTCCACCTATAAAACCTGGAATGAATCCCAAGGACTTTATAGCTTATGTGGAAGCCAAAATATACAATGAATTAAATTTGATGAGTTAACCCTTCATTGGCATTACAACATAAATACTATCGTAATCGGCTGGGTCTCTAATTAAAGCTGGTGAACCTGTATCTTTTAAATATATCTCGATGTTGTCTCCATCAAGTTGGGAAGCAACATCAATTAAATACCTAGAATTAAAACTTATATCGAGCTCGTGATCAAACTTAACAGTTAAACTTTCTTTACCATCACCGCTATTAGTATTATTTACTGAAAGATCAAGATTATCTTTTGAAAGATTAAATTTTACACCATCTTTTTTATCTAATGATACTGATGCAACTCTATCTACTGAATTCAAAAATGATTTCAAATCAACTTCTAATTTTTTTTGATTTTCTTTAGGTATAACCTGAAGGTAATTAGGGAATTTTCCGTCAATAAGTTTAGATATTAATATACTATTATTAATCTCAAACTTAATTTTTGATTTTATATTTGATATTTTTACTTCACCTTCATAGTCCTCAAGTAATGAGCAAAGTTGAAAAATAGTCTTTTTTGGTAAAATTATCTGATCAAATCGAACTTTATTTTGCAGTCTAATCTTAGAAACAGACATTCTATGACTATCGGTTGCTGCAGCTGTTAAGAAATTTTTATCATCAACTTCTGTCTGATGTAAAAAAATTCCACTCAAATAATGTCTAGTTTCATCATTAGATACTGAAAATTTACATTTATTTAATAGTTTCAGTAATTCTTTTGATTTAATTGAAAATTCATTTTCATTAAAATTTTCATCTGTTAATGGAAATTCAGAAGCATTAATACAATTTAAATTGAAAACAGATTTATCAGATTCTAAATGCAATTTATTTTCACTAGGATTAGAAAAGTTAATTTTACTTCCAGATGAAAACTTTCTAACAATGTCATACATTATTGATGAAGATGAAGTAGTTTTACCCTCTTCTATTATTTCAACATTTGGAATTTGATGAATAAAAATCAAATCAAGATCAGTCGCTGTAATTGTTAGTTTACCATTACTTACATCTAACAATACGTTGGAAAGAATTGGCAAGGTACTTCTTTTTTCAATTACACCTTGGCAATAATTTAAAGATTTTTGAAGGTCTTGTTGATTTAAACTAAACTTCATTTTCTTTATTATACAAAATCTTGTTTTTCAAACTATCAATATTGATATTTAATTCGTTATCCTCTTTTCTAAGTCTCTCTATAGTTTTAACTGAATGAATTACAGTTGTGTGATCTCTATTAGAAAAAGATCTACCTATCTCTGGTAAAGATTTAGATGTTAGCATTTTAGCAAGATAAATTGCAGTCTGCCGTGGTCTTACAAGATATCTTGATCTTCTTGGTGAAAGCATTTCATTTTTGCTAATTTTATAAAATTTACAGACAATTGTCTGAATTGTATCTACATCTACTTTATTTTCAGTAAGATTTAGCAAATCTTTTAAAACAATTTTAACCTCCGACAAATTTGGAACTTTATTATAAATCCTTGTGAATGAAACAATTCTATTTAGTGCTCCAACTAATTCTCTAATACTAGTTTTAATTTCTGTGCTTAAGAATTTTTGAATATCCTCAGAAATAACTACTTGATTAGAATATGATAATTTTAGTTCTTCAGTTTTTGATTTAATAATTTTATATCTAAGTTCATAGTCAGGGTTTTGAATATCCACTACTAAACCTCCTGAAAATCTAGATTTTATTCTTTCCTGTATTCTTGTTAGTTTGTTCGGTGGTCTATCTGCTGAAATTATTATTTGTGAATTTTTATCTAATAATGCATTGAAGGTATGAAAAAATTCTTCTTGCATTGCTTCTTTACCATTCATGAATTGAATATCATCGATTAATAAAATATCAGTATTTCTAAAATACTCTTTAAACTTTACCATTTCATTTGATTTTATAGACTTTACAAATTGATACATAAATCTTTCTGCTGATATAAACATAACTTTATTCTTTTCTTTCAATTCTAGACCAATAGCGTTTAGCAAGTGTGTTTTACCCATTCCCACACCACCATATAAATATAAAGGATTATAGTGAGCTATATCTTTGGAAACTTTTTTTGATGCTTCAAATGCTAACTTGTTACTTCCTCCAGTTATGAAATTTTCGAAGTTTTTATTTGGATCTATTCTATTATATTGAAGATAAGAGTCTTTTATAAACGACACATTATCATTATTGGTTTTAAAAGAATTTTGAGATGAAGTATTTGTCTCACTAATTTCAGTTTCTTTACTATTTTTTATTATAAATTCGATCCTCACCAAGTCTTTTTTATATGCTTTAATTGTCTGTAATATTTGGTCTAAATATCTTGATACTATCCAATCTCTTATAAATCTGGTTGAGACTGAAAATAATATATAATTATGAAATTCTTCTACTAATTCAATTTTTTTTATCCAACTCTCAAAAATATCATTTCCAAGTTTTTCACGTAATTCTTTTTTAATACTCTGCCAATCAATTTTCTTTTCGAGTGCTTTATTGTTTTGTACATTATTTTTCATGAAGGAATTCCACTTAAGACTTATAAAAAATTATTGCAATAAGTTTATTTGTAAAAATAAAAAAAAATAAAATTTATGATTGAATAAATTTCAGATTGAATTTTTTTAAAATCTTTTTTGCAACCTAGTCGGGTATGAGATTTAAAATTTAAAATTTTACTAAATCTACATCTAGTAATTTTTTAAATTAA
>CACKZF010000024.1 GCA_902604565.1 uncultured Pelagibacteraceae bacterium | reverse complement strand
AAAATCTTTATCTTTTTCAATTATAGCCCACCCATCATCCTGAGCTCTAGCATGTGGGTGGACTATCAAAAGGATAACAAACGCTACTAAATGGAGAAAAAAGAGTAACGACAGACGCATGATTCTTTTTTAAAATATTTATATGTTGTTATTTAGTTTCAAATTTGTCTTTTGTATGAACAAGACTTTTTATTTTTTTGTGCTGATAATAAATAATTACAAATAAAAAAATCACAAAAATAGGATAGCCAATTATAAATATTAAAATATTGATCCACTCATAAGTTGTACCAAATGCAGCCGCTAACATTGCAAGAAAATCTACACACCAATAAAAAATATAATTTATCAAAATATCTCTAATTTAATTTTAGATTTTGAATTGTAAAAGAAACTCTATTTAAAATACTTTTGTTAGATTTTTTTTTTATAAATCTACTTAATTTATCACTTATATCCTGATCCTTTTTGATAATACCTAAAATTTGATTTCTAGTTGATTGAAACTTCGATAATTCAAATAAAACAAAGAAATCCCATTTATTCTTTGCATAAGTAAGCAATAAAGGAGCTGCAAGTCTAATAGGGTCTGAATATAACCTTAATTCTTTGGATATTTTTGCTGATATTTCATGAATCTCATCGTTTTTCATAAAATGTAATACAACACACTATATTGGTTTTATTAGGTCTTAAAATTGTTCAAAATTTGATTTCAAGATTTAATTACAATCATTCATAATTTTGTTATCCTACTTATTAATGCCAACTGAAAATAATAAAATAATTCTAAGGTTGCTCTTGCTAATGGCATTTGCAGATAAAGTTTTCATGGAAGAGGAAAAAGAATTAATTATAGATATCTCAAAAAAGTTGCATATTCCTGATAATATAAGAAAACAAATAGTTAATGAGATTGAAAAAACTGAAAATATTACAGAACAATGCAGAATAACTGCAAAACAAATTGAGAGTCAGGATGATAGAAACAAAACAATTAAATTATTAAGCGAATTAATGGCAACAGATAAAATAATTCATAAGAAAGAATTATTTGCTATTCAAATTATCGCTGAAGAATGGGGAAAATTTTTACCTAAAGAAGAATAGCATGAAATATACCGCGATATTGGAAAAATTAAGATCTCATGGATATACACTTCCTCAATCTTTAGCTGAACTTGCTGATAATAGTATTACTCATAATGCTAAAAATATATGGGTTTATATGTTTTGGAGTGATGATACTGGAAAAAACTCTTTCATTATGGTTGTTGATGACGGAGATGGTATGAATGAAGATGAATTAATAAATAGAGCCTTAACATTTCCAGATCAAGAAAATATTGATAAAGGAGAAAATAATCACTCAGTTTATGGAGCAGGATTAAAAACTGGCTCGTTCAACCATTGTAGATCTATCACCATAATTACTAAAAAAAATAAGTTATTAAAAAAGACCTTAAATTTTAAGGACGGCATTACTAGCAATATGCCTAATTGCATTAATCATAGATTTATAAAGACACACTTAGAAAGATTTGAAAAACAAAAAAGTGGAACAATTGTTTTATGGACTGATTTAGATAGAATTACTCAACTTCGAGCAGTGGATAGAGGCCCTAATTTTTATGATGACTGTGATAAATCTAAGAAACATTTTAAATTAGTTTATCATAAATACTTAACGGAAAATAAAGTAAATTTATATTTTAATGGAACTGAAGAAATAAATAGAACTAAAGCATTCGACCCTTTCTATAGGAATAACTCAGAGACAATAAAATTAGAAAATTCTGAAATTAGTTTTTTAAAAGGTGGTTCTACTATCTTGAAACCATATATAATTCCAAAAGACACAGGTAAAGAAAATTTAGGAAAGAGTAAAAATGATCTTCAAGGTCTGTACTTTTTAAGAAATAATAGAGTGATCGATTATGGCGGTTGGTTTGATCTTGGGGAAAAGAATGCAGATAGAATATGGGCTTCAAATGAAAGATTCAATAGACTTAGAGTAGAGGTTACAATACCAATTGAAACTAGCAAAGATTGGATAACAACTGATAAGACCAAGGTAATTATACCAGGTTATGCTGAAAATAAAATTCGAAAATCTTTAATACAAATTAGAAAAAATTATTTAGAAATAATAGGCCAAATGAGAGAAGATCAAGAAAATGAGCCTGTCAATGAAACATTGAAAAAGAAAAATGAACTAATTAGAATGCTTAGAAATTCAGTGCTAAATGATGATGAATTACTTAAAATTGAAAAATCAATTAAGGAATTAAATGAGTGAATTAGAAACCTTCATACCAGTAATAAATGGTCACTTAGATTATTTTGGAATTAAAAAGAAAAAAACTAAATCATGGTATCCAAAAAATAAGAAAGATATTGATGAATTCCTAGAAGACTTATTCAAAACCTATCCTGAATCAAAAAAAATTAATTCAGAAATAATTATTTTTATACAAAAAAATTTTGCCACAACAATGGAAAATGATATGACCTTGAGAGCAAATGTAAAAGACAGAAATCATGTACCATGGTTTAATGACGATACAAAAAAACTTTGGGAAAATAAAATTTATACAAGTTCACAATATGCTTATTACAAAAAAAATCTTGAAAATAAATTAGGAAAAATAGTTTCCAATGACATTGATATTTCCACAAACGAAATATTGGAAGATTTAGAAAAACCCACTAGACAAGGAAGCTGGGAAACAAAAGGTATGGTAGTTGGAGATGTTCAGTCTGGAAAAACTTCAAATTATAACGCGCTAATTGCTAAAGCGATAGACTGTGGTTACAAACTAATAATTGTTATGAGTGGGATTTACAACAGTCTTAGAGCCCAAACTCAAACTAGATTGATGGATAATTTGATATCAACTTCAGATCCAAGAAAAGGCGATGATGTATATGCTGTAAATTTCATGACCAATAAACCATTCTATAAATATCCCGATGGAATAAAAACGATGGAAACAAGTGGAGATTTTAATGCAAAAACTGCAAAAACAGTTCCTTTGCTTCCAAATTTGGATCCTGCAATATTTGTAATTAAAAAAAACGTGCCAGTGCTTTCTAACATTTTGCTATGGCTAAATAGTCAACCTGGGATTAAATATGATCCAAAAGTTCCTTGGACTTGGAATGGTTTTAAAAATTATATTTCTGATAATTTGCCTAAAAATAAGATTGAGTGTGATTTACCATTACTAATAATTGATGATGAAAGTGATACGGCATCCATTGATATTAGCAAACGTAAAACAGCTTTATCAAATATTGATGATACAGATGAATTAGAATCATTTAGATTAGCTGACCCATCAAAAACAAATTTATTAATAAGAAGAATTATGTCATGTTTCAAGAGAAATGCTTACATAGGATATACCGCTACACCTTTAGCAAATATTTTTATTGATTATACGTCAATTAAAAAACAAGAGGGACGAGATTTATTTCCTAGAGATTTTGTAAAACTTTTAAAAAGATATGATAGTTATCAGAGTCCCAGAAAAATTTTTGGAAAAGCAGAACGAAACTTTGATGATGATAATGAAATAGTGAGTTTATCTGAAGATATAGATCAAAGTGAATACCCTCAAATAAAATGGGTATATGACTATCGAGATGATTTTGATGAATTTATAAATTCTGAAACTGGTGAAATAGATGAGGAAAAAAGAGATGAACTTTATAGAAATGAGGGAAAACGTGGACATGATGAGCCTAAGGGATGGGTTCCATTATATCATAAACAACATCACCCATGTTTATTTAAAGATGAAGATAGAATTCCTGATAGCCTTGAAGATGCAATCATTACATTCTTAATAAATATTGGAGTCAAATCTTTAAGAAGTGATGAAATACAACATAATTCAATGTTAATACATGTTTCAAGATTTGTTAGTGTTCAAAATACAGTTATTAAGCAAATAAAAGATTATATCAAAAATTTAAACAATGTTTTCTCAAATGAAATTGATAAAAAAAAGGTAGAAATTGTTAAAAATAAATTTCTCAAAATATGGAATAATGACATATCTAAAAATTTAGATAATACGAAAAACAAAGGATCAAAAGAGATTAAGTTTGATGATATATGGAAAAATTTAATAAAAGAAATTTCAGATGAAGAAAGATTTGATGTAATTCAAATAAACAGTAACTCAACAGACATTTTAGACTACGAAAATAAAAAAAAAGGATGGAATGTTATTGTGATCGGTGGAGCCGCTATATCAAGAGGAATAACTTTAGAGGGATTAAGTGTAAGCTATTTTTTGAGAATAGCTAAAACACCTGTTTCAGACACATTAACGCAAATGGGACGTTGGTTTGGTTATCGACATGGTTATGAGGATTTATATAGAATTTATGTACCAAAAATATTACACATTTTATTTAGACAATTCACTTATGCAATGGAATTTGCAAGGGAGAAGTTTAGAGAAATGCAAACCTCCGAACCACCTAAAACTCCCATAGAGTTTTCAATGGAAATACCAACTTTTGATGGATGGAACTTAATTGCAGCTTCAAAATCAAAAGATCTTGTAGAATTGCCTGAGCCACTTTATTCGTATACTTCTAGACACCATCAAAACATTGTATTTCATAAAAATAAAGAATTCAGAGAAAGTAATTTAAATTTATTTCATAGTTTAATTGATAAATTTGGAAAGCCTAGTGAAACTGAAAAAGAAATTAATAAAAGATTTAAAGATGCAAATTTTTGGTTGCCTAAAAAATTAATAGAAAAAATTGATACTAATTTAGAAAAAGAAGAAATTCTTGAGGGAATTCCAAAAGACTTTAGAAAAAGTATTTCTAAAGGTCACTTATGGAAAGATGTGAGTCCTGATGAAATTGTAAAGTTTTTGTTAAAATATAAAATGCCAAGACGTGCATTCACAGATAGTCACCCTCATGACATCGCATTTAGAATAAGACAACTGAAGGATCACAGGCCAAGAGTAAAATGGAACTTGGCAATCTGGTCTCTTGGTGAAAAAAATAAACTTGATTTTGCTATTGGTAAGAAAAACAAATTTTATATAAAACTTGCTGAACGTGGTTTAAGTAAATCTAGCAAGAAAACATATCTTCAAAAAAATGAATTTTCGATTGGAGTCCAGTCAGATCCTAGCGCAGAGTTTATGGACTTAGATAAAACTACTTTTGATGAAGGGCTAGAAAATTGGATTAACATGTATAAAAAAACGGGAAAAACTGAAGAAAAAAAAGATAATAAATTACCATATGGCTTTAAAAGCAAAATCAGACAAAAAAGAAAAGAGGGACTTATTATTTTAACACCTTGGTTAATTAAACCTGATGGAACAAACATCATGACAGACAAAGATCCAAAATTACGTTTAGATGAAGATTTGCATTTAGGTTGGGAGATTATAATACCTCCGACTAAGGAAGAAGGTGATAATGATGAGTTAGTTTATAACGTAGCATTAAATAGAGTTGCTTTAGAACATAGAAAGCAAAATTTAAAAGATTTCTTAGAAATAGAAAAAGAAGAAGATGCAGCCTAAGTAAAAATCATATAATGGATTTCATTCAATATCAAAAATTTTTAGATAACCAATGGAAACAACTTGAACAAAGAATTCAAGATGATGAAGATTTTCAAAAAGCAGGAAAAGCCAAAATACAAATATCCGAAGAGTTTTTTTTTACATTGGATATTAGTGGTTTACCTGGTTTACTAATAACAACCAAAAATTTAAAAAAAATTGATAAAAATTTAATTCCTAACTGCAAAAGTTGGAATATTGAAGTTTTTGACAATCTACTTGTTATGACTTTAAAAAAACAGGAATATAATATTTTCTTTAGAGATATCACAAATTTGATACTCACTAAAATAAACCTTAGTAAAATTAATAAAGAAGAAAGTGTTAATTTTTTTTTTACAAACCTATCATCAGCAAAAAATTTTTTTGATAGTGATTCGTTACCAAAACCTTTGTCATCAGAAAAAGAAACAGGTTTGTTTGGCGAGCTGATAATATTGAGTCAATTTATAAATAAAAAATATCCTGATAAAGACGCTCTAAATTATTGGACTGGACCATATCAGAAGCATGATTTTACTTCACCTAATATATTATTAGAAACCAAAACGAGTAAACAAACTGTTAAAAAAATTGTACAAACATCTAGCAATGATCAATTATCACCAATTTTTGAAAAACCACTCTATCTTTCTTTTGTTCAAATCGAAACAGACCCTTCGGGCAAGACATTAAAAATGCTTGTGAATGAAATCATAGAAAAATTTGAAAAAACATCTGATTTTTTAATAAACGATTTTCATATCAAATTAAGACATTCCGGTTATTACGAAACTCATAGTGATTCTTATAGTGAAAAGTACAGTTTTAAAGGTTGTAATTTTTATTTAATTTCAAAGAGTTTTCCACACATAGCAAATTTAAAGGAACCAGAGTCAATATTTGATCTTTCTATAACATATAAGATTGATCTTGATAAGTGTGAAGAATTCAGAATAAGTGAGGAGGAACTTTTAAAAGATTTATGAAATCTGATTTAAAACAAAACTTAAAAGATGCATTTGTTAAAAATTTTTTTCAAAGAGTTAAAAATGAAGTAGAGGACAGTGATGACCAGCCAGCATCAGTTTTAACTAAAATATATACAGATATTTTATATGACAATGGAACAATATCTGACTATGAACTTTTGTATTTTGAAAAAGAGATTTCAAATAAGACAAATATAAAAATAAATGGTTACTCTTTTAGTGAAGAAGATTTACGTTTAGATCTTTTTGTAACTCATTATGATCCTTCAGATCAACTTCAAGAAATTAAATTTAGTAAAATTTCAGAATTAATTGAAAGTGCAAAAAACTTTTATACACACTCAACAAAAAAACTTTATCAAAATATTAATAAAAAAGAAGATGCCTTTGATATTGCTAAGAATATTTATAAATATGCTAAAGAAATAACAACTATTAGAATTTTTGTTTTAACAAATTCTCTTTGTGAAAAAAATCCTGCCATAGAACGAGAGGGTAAAATAGAATTTCAGAGCTTACTTTTAGACACAAGAAGAATTTATAGCGCAAGTTTAGGCGGTCCCGATGCCACTAATATAATGATTGATTTTACTAGGTTTAAAGAAAAAGTAAGATGTATGTTGGCTCATAAAACGTCAGATAAAATAAGCAGTTATATGGCTTTTATACCTGGAGAAGTACTTTTCAACATATATAGGTTATTTGGTCAAAGATTGTTGAACCTAAATGTTAGATCTTTTTTACAATTAGGCACAAAAATAAATAAAGGTATTAAAGAAACATTAATTAATGAACCAGAGAGATTTTTTTCATATAATAATGGAATTGTAGTTGTTGTAGATAATATTGATGTTGGACAAGATAAAGATGGGCTTTATTTGAAGTCCGCATCAGGTTTTCAAATTGTAAATGGAGGTCAAACAACAGCAACTTTATTCAGAACAAAAAAACAAGATAATAAAATCAGATACGACAATGTTGTAGTACCTGCAAAAATAACTTTAGTAAAAAAAGAAAGTTTAAGCGAAGTTGTTCCAAAAATTTCTGAATTTGCGAATACTCAAAATATTGTAAAAAAGGCGGACTTTTCTTCAAGACACCCTTTCCACATAAATATTAAAAATCTTTCTAATAAAATTAGAACTTCAGAGGGACAACAGTGGTTTTATGAGAGAATGCGCGGTGAGTATCAGATGCAAAAAATGAAACAGAAAGATCTTGGAAAAAATAAAAAATCTAAAATACTTGAAGTTTCACCATCAAATATGAAAATGACAAAAGAAGATTTGGGAAAATTCATTAATTGTTGGCACTATTTAGACCCACATATTGCTTGTACAGGTGCGCAAAAAAGCTTTGTCACTTTTATGAATCTATTAAATGATAAAAAATTTCATGAAAAAATAGACGATGATTTTTTCATTAAATATTGTGCCATTGCAATTTTATTTAATAAAACATCCAAAATTATCAAAGATAACGAAGAAATTGGAGGATATAGATCGCAAGTATTAAATTATACGATTTCATTAATATCATATCACACTAGTAGAAAGATTAATTTTGATTTAATATGGGCTGACCAAGATATCTCTCATCAATTAAGAAAGCTTATTAATAAATTAAGTTTTAAGATTTATGAAACAATTCAAAAAACTGCTAGTGGAAAAAATATATCTGAATGGTGTAAAAAAGAGGAATGTTGGCAAGATGTAACAGATAGAGATAAATTATTTACTTTTTCTGATACGCCACCTGAATTTACAAATCTTAAAAAAGTTGCAGGAAAACCAATTAAAGTTGCTAAAGAAATATTTTCTCCAGAAGATATGGATAATATTAAAAAATGCAAAAGTTTGACCACCAAGCAGTGGTCTGAAATGATTGCTTGGGCTAATGAGACTGACGAATTTCACTATATCCAACTTCAAATAGCCACAAGTTTATGGTTCATGTCTTTAACTAACTGGAAAAGACAACCATCTCCAAAGCAGGCAAAAAGTGCGATTAAAATGATTGAAAAAGCTGAAGATGCTGAAATAATTTAACTAACATTAGAAAGTTTTAAATTCTCTGATCTTATTAAATATTTTAAAACCTCTATGCAAATTTTTTCAACTACATTAATAGGAACGGCATTTCCTGCTTGCTTATAAGCTTGTAAATCTGAAACTTTGAACTTAAAACTTTCTGGAAAACCTTGAAGTCTAAATACTTCTCGTGGTGTAAGTTTTCTTGGGTTTTTATTTTCACCTCTAAATATTAAACACTCACCTCCATCTTTATAATATCTTGAGGATATTGTTCTAGTACTCTTTTCATTAGGGTTTGTTAATCGATAGCCAAACCCTTTACCATTTTTTTTGTTCCTTTCTTTTCTAATTTGGTGACTTTTCCATAATCTATCTGAGATAATATATTTTTTGTCAAATTTCCTATCTAAAAAATCTTTCACTTTTACTCTTTTTAAAGAAGGTTTGGGATATTTAAATTCACCTTTGTAGTTTAAGAAGCCAACTATATAAATTCTCCTTCTTCGTTGTGCTAAACCAAAGTCTTGTGCATCTAAAACTTTAGGATCTGGCACATAATAGTATTTTCTTAATTTACTTAAAATTATAGATAAAACTTTGCCATTATCATAACTTTCTAAATTTTGAACATTTTCTAAAATAAAAGACTTTGGTTTTTTTATTTTAAGAATTTCATAAATATTAAAAAATAAATCTCCTTGATCCTTGTCATCAAAACCATGAGCTCTTCTTAAGTATTTTCTATTAGATATACCTGCTCTCGAAAAAGGTTGGCACGGAAATCCAGCAAGCAATATATCGTGGTTAGGGACTTTATTCTCAATTTCATCTTTTTTTATTGATTTAATATCTTCTATAAGATGTGTATTTGGGAAATTTGTTGAATATGTTTGTTGGCTGTATTCATCTATTTCTGAATACATTTTACACTTATCATGTAATCCAAGTTTTTTTGTAGCTTTTGTAAGTGATATTCTCATACCTCCAACACCAGCAAATAGATCCAAAGATTTAATAATTTTCATATTTGATTTGTCAATACTTATATCATATATTTTGTTTAGTCCTGATTTAGAAATTAACTCTACTTGCTGGGACTTTAAACACAACGCTAAAGGAGAAGCATGAAATATATAATACAATCAATAAAAGAATATTTTCAATCAAAAGAAAAAAAAGGTTTAAAACCTATATTTTTTGAAAGTATCGGAGATCAAAACACTTCAAGAGATGAAAGGCTCAAGAATTTGATAAAAGTTCTTGAAAAAAATGGTTTTAAAATAAAGAACAAAAAATAATATTTTTCCTATATGATTAAAAATAATGAATAAATTTATTGAAAACCTTAGGACTGTTTCTGAAAAAATATATGATCAAATAGGCGGCACTGAAGAGAAACATATCCAAGCTGCATTATCTATTGAGTTTGATAAGTTAAAAATACCTCATTTAAGAGAGCCAAGTATTCAAATTTATTATGATGGGAACCCCCTAGGTTTTTTAGAGTTAGACTTTATTGTTTCACCTCATGATGATTTGGAGGAATACTTAATTATTGAGATGAAACAAGCTTCTAAAATTGATGATTCAAACCGACATCAGCTAAAATCTCAATTAAGATCAGCCCCTTATAATAATCATGAAATAATTAAAAAAGTAACAAAAGGAATACTTTTAAACTTTAAAAAAGTAGAAAAATACAAAGAAGGTACTAATGAAATACCTAGTGAAAAAATTGATCTGGAAATCTGGACTTATAAAGATGATAAATTAATAAAGGATGAAACATGAAGTATATTTTATTAGGTGCTGCTATAGCTTTTGCAATGTATTTGGGTGACAAATACATTCTTTAGGATACGTCAATTTTATACATAAATAATTTAATTAATTTTGATAAGAAGAATGAATGAGTGCTGAAGCAATAAGTTTTAACTGGAAATGTAAACATACTTGGAGAAGAAGTGCCAAGAACACAGCTTGGTGTTTGCTAGGGTGTGCTATTGGTGATTTTGGAACTATATTATTTTTTCAATTAACTAAAATTCCTTTCCCAGTTTTAAGTATTATGATTTTGGCAATAATTAATGGTTTAATTACAAGTGTAATTTTAGAGACATTTATTTTAATTAAACAAAATTTTACTTTTCAAAAAGCATTAAAGACTGCATTAGGAATGAGCTTTATTTCTATGATTAGTATGGAAGTTGCTATGAATATTACAGATTACGTATTAACAGGTGGCGCAATGCTTACCTGGTGGGTAGTTCCTATAATGTTAGCAGTTGGATTTGTTACTCCCTGGCCTTACAACTATTGGAGATTAAAAAAACATAATCAAGCCTGTCATTAAACTAAATTAATTAACCAAAGGACTAAAATGAAAATATTAAAAGAATTAGAAGATGTAAAACTAGTAATTGTTGATTTGGAAGTAAGGCTAGGTGAAGAAGTTAGAAGTGCACCAACTTTATGTGCTAAATATAAAGGTAAAATTATACCCCTTAATACAGCACATGATGGTAGACCGATATTAATGAAAGAAGAAAATTCGATAGAAAACTAAATTATGATTGAACAGATTAGTATTTACTTAACAGTAATGATTTTGGGAATTATGTTATTCTTTTCTTTTGTCATTGCACCGGTAGTATTTACTACTTTGGATGAAGACAATGCTCGGAAGTTTATAAGAAGAATATTTCCTTTTTATTACAATGTTAACCTAGGTTTAAGTTTGATTGTTCTATTAACTTTTTTATTCTTAAGTAAATTTGGAATAGATTTTTACTTAATACTAGTAATTACACTTTTATTTGCGACTTCAAATTATTTATTAATGCCTTTGATTAATAAATATAGAGACGAAAGGCAGGATAAAAAATTTAAATATTCACACTTTATATCTGTTGTGATTAACTTTGTTCAGATGTTATTCTTAGTAGTTATGTTAATTTAATGAACAAATTATCTTCAAAAGAATTAGATTTATATTCAAATCAAATTCTTGAAGATTATGATGCAAAAAAACCCAGCCAAATATTTAAAAATAAAGTAAAGGTAAGCAACGAGGATGCTTTACTTATTCAAAATAAAGTAACTGAATTACGAGTATCAAGAGGTGAGGAGGTAATAGGTTACAAAATAGGCTGTATTTCAAAAGATACTCAAAAAAAAATGAACCTTTCCCATCCAGCAAAAGGTACGCTTTGGAAGCATGAATTACATCGAAGCGGTGTTGAACTAAATAAAAAGGATTATTTCAATCCTGCAATGGAGGCAGAATTTGGAGTTATACTTAATAGAGATATTAATCCAAACCTAGTATCATTTGATTATATACTGGAGTCTGTTCAATCAATTTATCCATTAATAGAAA
>CACKZF010000023.1 GCA_902604565.1 uncultured Pelagibacteraceae bacterium | reverse complement strand
TTGATTTATTAAACGGTAAAAATATTGGCAAAATGCTTGTCAAAATTTAGTTTAGAAATTTTGTGACTTAAAATCCTCAATAAATGATTAAAACATTTCCTTTACTATTTATATTGCTATGGTCATCTGCATTCATCTCAGGTGATATTATAGTTCAGAATGCATCACCTTTTGCAGCACTTGCCTTTAGATTTGGAATTGTAACTATAGGTTTCTTCTTATTCGCATTACTTAAAAAAGAGATAATTTTTACAAAATTTAGATATATATTAGAAAGTATAACTACCGGTGTATTGTTTCATGGATTATACCTTGGTGGTTGTTGGTATGCTTTTCATGTGGGAGTTCCAGCAAGTGTTGTAGCATTAATTGTTACTCTTCAACCAATATTAACTAATTTATTATCAGGACCAATCTATAAAGAGGTAATAGGATGGAGGCAGTGGGTTGGTATTATATTTGGTTTTGTGGGCTCGTTGCTAGTACTTGGAGTAGATTTTGGAGAAGAGTTTCCTAAAGATGGATTATTAACTTGTTTTATAGCTCTTGCTGCAATTACTACAGGAACTTTGTGGCAAAAAAAATTAAGTGGTAATGTTCCATTATCAGTTAATAATGGATTTCAAGCTTTTGGTGGCTGTGCTTTTAATTTAATTTTAATATTAACATTTGAAACTCCTTATATAAATTTTACAACAGGATTTTTATTAGGAATGACACATCAAATTATTCTTGTGTCATTTGGAGCCTTCACAATTTTGATGTTTTTAATAAAAGCAGGCTCAGTGAGTAAAACTTCAACATTATTTTTTCTTGTCCCTCCTACAACAGCTGTAATGGCTTATTTATTTTTAGGAGAAAAATTATCTAATGTTGATATAGCGGGGTTTATACTTGCAACAATTGGTGTTTATATTGCTACTAGAAAGTAAGTGAAAATTTTAAATTTTATAAAAAAATTTTATCGACCTTTTGTGTTAACTTATCTTTTTTTTTCAATTGGGATAAGTTTTTATCCATCCTTTGAATTTTGCTCTTTTAAAGGACAATTATTGATTTTAGCTGTATCTATATTTAATGGAATACTAGGAGTTTATATTAAAAAATTATAAAACGTAAGGTTCTGGTCTAGCATTACTTTTTAAAACTCTTTCTACATCAAAAACACTTATATCTATTGATTGGTAGCTACCTGTTGTGATCAATTCAGTCAGAGCCCTTCCAATACCTGGTGCCTGCATTAAACCTCTTCCAGTGAAACCAGAGGCTAAATAAACATTGTCATATTTTGGATGTTTGCCTACAACTGCGTTGTTATCAAGTTTATTACAATCATAAAATCCTGCCCAACCACCGGTTAATTTTAGTTCTTCAAAGGCTGGAACTCTTTTTGCCAGAGCAGGCCAAACTAATTCTTCAAAATCATTCCATGCTGGTTCTAAATCTTTCGCATCGAATACAGATATAGGTGAACCTGCTAAAAATTCTTTACCCTCTGGTCTCCAATATACGCCAGTTGTTAAATCTCCAGTTAATGGCATATCAGGAAAATGTTTTGGACATTTTACTCTGAATACAGTGTGCTTTTGTGGTTCTACTGGAATATCTGACAATAATTCTTTAGTCCAGCATCCTGCTGCTGAAATAATAGTTTTTGCATTTATCTCTGATAAATTTTTAACCTCACCTTTAAGAAACTCTGCCCCTAACTCAATTGCTTTACTTTTTAAAGCACTATGAAACATAAAAGGATCAATCCAACCCTCACTTTTGTTGTCAGTATATGTTGCTGTTTCTATACCTTCATTATTAATGTATGGAAATATTTTATTTAATTCTGAACCTTTAATATTTTTTGTGCCTGCATCGCATTCTCTATGATTTTCTAATGCTCGGTATTGTTCCTCTGCATGTTCTGGTCCAAACATTAAAAGGTATCCATTAGGAACCATGCTTGCCGTTGGGTTTGGATTTTTTTTTGTTTTTAATAATTCTGGTATTTTAAAAATGAATTCTCTAGCAAACTTACCTAAAAGTATATTTTCTTTTTGAAAAAATTGTCTTCTAAATCCACCTAAAGATAAAGGAAATGAGGCAGTCTTATATGTAGGGTCTCTCTCAATTACCTTAACTTTTCTACCTTCCATTGATAAAAAGTATGCAGTTGCAGCGCCTATTATACCTCCACCAACTATGACGACATCATCCATAAATTTTAATATATACTATTTTCTTTGCATTAACCATAAAGCATCTTGAGATAAAAAATAAATTTTTCCGTTAGAGGGATGCACTTGAATGTCTCTAATTCTTCCAATTTTATTTTTAAAAATAACCTCTTCTTTTACATTTGATAAGTCATCAAATATCAGTTTTCTTAAGGATTTATCTTTTAAAGAAGTGATTAAAGCATGACTATTCCACTCATTAAACTCGTCACCTTTATAAATAGTTATTGCGCTAGTTGCTATTGAGGGTACCCAATATTGAATAGCTTTTGTAAATCCAGGTTTCCATTTTGGGCCAATTGGAATTCCAGAATAATTGGTTCCTCCCCATCCTAAAATTTTCCATCCATAATTTTCACCTTTTTTAACTTCTCCGAACCAATCTCCACCTTTTGCCCCATGATTACTCATGTAAACTTTTCCATCAAATTCAGAAAGTGCCATCCCTTGAGGATTTCTAATTCCAATTTGATAAATCTCTGGCAACCAATCTACCATACCCTCAAACTTTGGATTATCTTTTGGTATACTTCCATCTAAATGAATTCTTATAATACTACCTGGATGCTTTGAGGCGTCTTGTGCAATCATACCTTGTCCTCTCTCACCCGCAGAAGCAAATATAAAATTATCTTTGATAACTAATCTTGATCCAAAATGATAACCAGAGTCTATTGGTGGATTTGCTTGAAAAATATTTTTAAAGTTTAATTGTTTCCTATTAAATTCTGCTTTTGCAATAGAAGTGCTAGTTTTATATCCACCTCTATCTTCAGTATATGAAATCCAAATATTATTGTCTTTATGAATAATATCTAATAAGCCTCCTTGACCATGGATAACAAAGTTAAGTTGATGACTAATTTCTTGAACTTCTCTAGATAAAATATTTACAATTTTTATTTTGCCACTTTTTTCTGTAATTATTATTTCATTACTATTAATAAAAGAGGATCCCCAAGGTGAATCTAGGTGAACTAATTTTTCTAATTTAAAGTTTTGTGAATACGATTTTGAGGCAAATACGAAAAAAAGAATTAAAACGTATATTATTTTTTTCACTTTATGAAAGTTTTGATCTTCCACCATCAACTGCAATTATTTGACCCGTTACCCAGGAACTTTCCTCGGTAAGTAAAAATTTTGCTAAAGCTGCTCCATCTTTACCCTCACCTAGTCTTTTAAGTGGATGGGCTTTAGCTATTCCCTGAGCAATTGCTGTATTTTTTAACATTGGTTGAGCTATCTTAGAATTAGTTAAACTTAGAGCAACACTATTAACTCTTATGTTTGGAGCAAATTCAGCTGCTAATGATACAGTTAGTCCCTCAATAGCCGCTTTGGTTGATGCTATTATTGAATGATTTGTAAAACCTCTTTGAGCTGCAACTGTTGAAAATAAAACAATTGAACCATTATTTTGTTTTAGGTTATCTTGATATCCTTTGATTAAGTCCACCGCAGAATAAAAATTAAGTTTCATACATTTATTGAAATCATTCTCAGTTGCCATCTTTAAAGGCTTCAAATCTATAGATCCAACACAATAAGCTACACCTTTGATTTCTGATATGTCTGATTTAATTTTATCCACGAACCCCTCGTGTAATACATCTGCCACAGTATAAGAAGAGTTCAATTTCTCAGCTAAATTTTTAAGTTGACTTTCATCTCTTCCAACTAAATGAATTTCTTTACCAGAAGAATACATTTGCTCTGCTAAATTGGATCCGATAGAACCTGTCGCACCGACAATTAGATATTTTTCTGACATATAATAATTAATGAAATTATTTTTTATACTTGGAAATCAGTTATTTCCATTAAAAAACCTCGACCGCTTCAAAAAAGACCACCTATTTTTTATGTCAGAAGACTACCAATTATGTACATATGAAAGACATCATAAATTAAAAATTCTACTATTTTTATCTTCAATGAGATCTTATGCGGATAAATTGAAGGAAAATAAATTTAAGCTTAATTACTCAAAAATTGATTCTACTGATTTTAAAAAGGACTATACGAAGAAATTAGAAAAATTGTTAAAGATGAATAAGATAAAAGAAGTAACTAGTTTTGAAATAGAGGATAAATTTTTTGAAACAAAAATAAATAATTTTTTAAAAAAACAAAATATTCAGTGGAATATAATTCGATCGCCAATGTTTTTAGATAGTCGTGAAGATTTTAAAAAATATTTATCAAAAACAAAAAAACCCTTTATGGCAAAGTTTTATAAAGAAAAGCGAGAAAGATTAAACATTTTGTTAAACAAAGATGGCACACCAGAGGGAGGAAAATGGAGTTTTGATGAGGATAATAGAAAAAAACTGCCAAAAAATATCTTAATACCAAAATTTCCAGAAATTAAAGAAACTAAACATACAAAAAGTTTAAAACCAATTATTGAAAAATTATTTAGTAAACATCCAGGTGATACCAAAAAATTTTGGTTTGCAACTGAATATAAAGATATTTCAAAATTATTAGATTTTTTTATTAAAGATAAATTAAACCTATTTGGTGATTACGAAGATGCTGTTGATCAAAAAAATAATATTTTATTTCACAGTGCTCTTAGTCCGTATTTAAATCTAGGTTTAATAACTCCAGACATTATCATTCAAAAAATAATGACTTATCACCATAGTAAGAGTGTGAGACTAAATTCTTTAGAAGGTTATATAAGACAAATAATTGGTTGGAGAGAGTTTATGAGAGGAATATATCAAAATTATAGTAAAGAAATGGAAAGTGGAAATTTCTTTAAACATAATAGAAAAATGAAAGATACATTCTATGATGGCAGCACTGGTTTGGATCCTTTAGATCATGCAATTAAAAATGCTAGCAAATTTGGTTGGTCGCACCACATTGAAAGATTAATGATATTGTCAAATATTATGAATTTATGCGAAGTTGAACCAAAATCAGTTTATAAATGGTTCATGGAAATGTTTGTGGACTCATCTGATTGGGTTATGGTTCCAAATGTTTATGGAATGGGTTTGTTTAGTGATGGTGGAATTTTCGCAACTAAGCCTTATATCTGTGGATCAAGTTATTTTATGAAAATGATGGATTTTAAAAGGGGCAACTGGTGTAATGTTATGGATGGTCTTTATTGGCGTTTCATAGATAGAAATAGAAAATTTTTTTTGAAAAATCCAAGGTTGTCTATGATGGTAAGAATTTTTGATAAAATGAAAGAAGATAGAAAAAAATTAATATTATCAGAAGCAAACAAATTCATTAAAGATAATACTTATGGGAATTAAAGTTTATTTTAACGATTCTTGCAATATTTGTAGAATGGAAATAAATCATTATAAAAAAATTGCAAATAGTGATTTGGAGTGGATAGATATTACAAATAATGATGAGGCTATAAAAATAACATCTAAGTCGCAAAAAGAGTTGCTCAGAAGGTTGCATGTAATAAATGATGGTGAAGTTATTGGAGGTGCTAAAGCATTTATTATAATTTGGTCAAAAATACCTAAATATAAAATCCTATCTAAAATTTTTTCAATAAAACCCTTATTTATTATTTTTCATTATATATACGAAATTGCTGCATTTTTCTTATTTTTAAAAAACAGAAAACAATTAAATGAAAAAACAAAACCTACCAACTAAAGTATGCAAAGTTTGTAACAAGCCTTTTTCTTGGAGAAAAAAATGGAAACTTAATTGGGAAAAAGTTAAGTATTGCTCTAAGAGATGCGCTTCTAGTAATTAATTATTGTGTATTGCTTTTTCTAGGGTCTTTAAGTGATTTTAAGATTTTTGATATCCCCGTAATTTTTAAACTATAATAAATCACATAAATTAAAGTTAGTCCTAAAGCCATGGTAGATAGAAACACAAAGATGGCTGTCAAAATTTTTTCTTGGAACCAGTTCTCTACTCCAGAGTTAGAATAATAAAGAATATTCCAAAACGCGACGAAAATTAACTCATATATGATTATAATTTTGAACATATGGTTGATATAGTTCTCAATATAATTAATACTATTCAATTCTTGTCGCATGTCGATAAAAATTTATGAGATAAAACAAAGAAAATAGATGAAAAAAGTAATTTGGATAACTGGCGGTAGCAGTGGAATAGGAAAAGCAGTTGCATTAAAGTTTGCAAATAAAGGGTGGCAGGTAATTATATCATCAAGACGTGAGGAAATCTTAAAAGATATTTCAGATAAAAATGAAAATATTGATTATTTGAAATTAGATATTGTTGATTATGAAGCATGTAATTCAGTTTTTAAAACAATCGTGGAGAAATACAATAAGGTTGATATTTGTTTTTTTTCTACTGCAATTTATGAGCCTGAAAAAGAGAAGGATTTTGATCTTCAGAATATAATTGATGTTACAAATGTGAATTATATTGGAACCATAAACTGTATTAAAGCTGTTGAAAAATATTACAAAGAAAAAAGGCAAGGAGTTATATCTATTGTATCTTCTACTGCAGGATACAGAGGATTGCCAAATTCAACTGCCTATGGGCCTGCAAAAGCAGCTCTTATTAATTTAGCAGAAAGTTTATATCTTGATTTTCAAAGATATGATGTTCGCGTATGTCTAGTCAGCCCTGGATTTATCAAAACAAGACTTACGGATAAAAACACATTTAAAATGCCATTTTTAAAAACCACGCAATATGCGGCTGAACAGATTTATGATGGTTTAATAAATAAAAATTCATTTGAAATAGCTTTTCCTAGAAGTTTATTTTTAATATTAAAATTTTTTAAGATTTTGCCAAATGGGATCTACTTATATTTGATAAGAAAAATGACGAAGCTTCAAAAAAAATAAATTTAATCTTTTACAAACATCACAGTTAATTCTGCAACTTTAATACCAAACTTTGTCATTTTTGCTCTATTAATTGCTACTCTTTCATCTTGCATAAAGATCCAATCGTCAAAAGTTATTTTCATTTCTCTTCCTTTTACAGGAACTAACAGTACATATTCAAACTTAAATGCAGGACCATAAGAAAAACCTTTCGCAGTTCCAACTACATCTCCTGCAGTGCCTTCATAGTTGTGTTCATCGATTTTATTGATTGTCCATTGCCTATTTTGAATTTCTCCATCGTTCCAAACAAATTTTTCGTCAAGTATTAATTGTTTTCCATCCCACTTTCCATCTAGGTCTGCAGAAAATTGTCTTGTCACTTTACCTGATCTATTTTGTAAAATTCCCCATGCTTTTACATTTCCAGATAAATACTCTTCTATTATTAATCTAGGTTTTTGGTTTTTGAAATCTTCTGGTTTCATTGCTTGGTTTGATGAACAACTTGTAATCAATACTGAGATTATTATCAATAATAAATATTTTATTTTCATAGTATTATTTATTTTTGAAGAGCAAATTGGATTAAGTCTATATTTTTTGATTTAAAACCTGCTTCACAATAAGATAAATAAAAATTCCACATTCTTTTAAAAGTATTGTCAAAGCCTTGGGATGAAATTTGTTCCCATTTTTCTAAGAACTCTTCTCTCCAAATATTTAGTGTATTTGAGTAATGATCACCATATGAATTACAATTCTCAAACTTAAGTCCAGATTGATTTGCTAGTTTTACTAACTCATTTTTACTAGGTAAAAAACCACCAGGAAAAATATATTTTTGGATAAAATCAGTTTTACTTTTATATCTATCATAGATGGAGTCATCTATAGTAATTGATTGTATAGCTGCTGTTCCTCCATCAACTAAGTTTTCTTTGATAGTATTAAAATAGTTTTTTAAATAACTCTGCCCTACTGCTTCTATCATTTCTATAGAGGCTATTGAATTATAATTATTTTTAACATCTCTAAAATCTAACATTTGTATATTTATTTTTTCATTCAATCCCTCTTTGTGAATTCTTTCTTTTGAATATTCGTATTGTTTTTTGGAGATTGTTATACAATCTAACTTTACGTCATAATTTTTTCCAATGTATTCTGCAAATCCTCCCCAGCCACAGCCAATCTCAAGCATCTTATCACCTGATTTAGGCTTAACAAGATTCGAAAGTTTTTTATATTTATTTAACTGAGCTTTTTCCAAATCATTACTATCGTCAAAAATTGCGCTTGAATAAGTTAGGGTTTTATCAAGCCATAATGAGAAAAATTCATTCCCTAAATCATAATGTTTTCTAATGTTTTCTTTACTCCTAGATTTATTATTTTTAATAAACAAACCTTTAATTTTATTAAATATTGAAAGATCGAAAGAGCCAGAAAATTTATGAACTATTTTTATATTTTTTGCCGCAAGCTCTATAAGATTAGTTAAATTATTTGTCTCAAAATAATTATCCATATATGCTTCTGCCAGACCTACACTTCCATTTTTGATAATTTTAAAAGTTAAACCTGGTTTATTTATTTTTAGATTAGCATTTAATTTTTCGTTACCATTTCCGAAGGTATATTCTTTTCCATCATGGTTTATTATTTTTAAATTTCCATGTTTAATAAATTTTAGTGAGTTAAAGACAATTTTGTCTGATAATTTATTCAAATTCACTTTTTTCTACCGAACTATTATTTTTAATATTTATTTTTTTTTTAATAAACTTTATTCCTTTTAACCATAGTTTAAATGCCTCATAGTGGATTGCGACAATAACTTTAAATGTCATCAAGGGGTGAAAAATATAGGAAACGAATAGATTTTTATTACTAAATTCTTTTGCGGTACCGTCCTGGGATGCGAATAAAAGTTTACCATCATTATCAGATTGGTCAATTATAACTGATATTTTGTCTGAGGGTTTATTTACTCTAAATTTGTAATTACACTCCATATCTATGAAAGGCGATACATGAAATTTTTTTACACAACTATTTCTTAAAGTTTCATTATCTTCAGCTTTGAAAATGTATGTGTGTTGTTCACCAAATGTATTTTTAACCTCATAAAATAAAGAGATTATCTTATCGTACTTATCGTATACAAAGAAAACACTTAGAGGATTAAATACATAACCCAATATTCTTGGATAACAGAATAATTTGATTTTAACGTCTTTATTGTCGATACCAATATTTTCTAGTTTTTTTTTTACCCAGTTTTTTAAAGAGGTACCATCTCTATCCCCATGGTCTTTATCAAAAAAACTAATGATATTGAATTTATTATATGAAAATATTTTAATTTTATTATCAATTTCATTTAAATCATCTAAGTCTATTAGTAATGAAAAAACCCTATATTTGAAATAATGATTTTTAGGTTTAAATCGTCTATGTATTACTTTTCCTACGTATATCTTAGAGTTTTTAAGCATTTATATACTTAATCATATCTATTGATGATTTTATACCATCTTCATGAAATCCATATCCAAAATAACTACCACAAAATAAAATATTATTTTTATTTTGAATTAGGTGAAGATCTTTCTGGCTATTGATTGCATTTTGATCAAAGTAAGGGTGTGTAAATATAACTTTTCGGATTATCTTATCTTCGGGTATCTCTAAATAAGGATTTAGTGTTAAAAAAATATTTTTATTTATATTCAAATTTTGTAATAGGTTTAACCAATAAGTAATCGAATTTTTTTCACTATTCTCAGATTCAATCGAGGAATTCCATGAACACCAAGCACTTTTATTATTTGGCATATAACTTATATCCTCATGGACTATAGCCTCATTTGTTTTATATTTAAAATTACTTAAGATCTTATTTTCTATTTCTTCAGGATTTTCAATTAAAGAGAGAGCTTGATTAGCATGAGTGGCCAATACGACTTTATCGTAAGTAAAATATTCATTTTTATCTCCATAATAAACCTGAACTCCTGATCCAATTCTTTTAATTTTATTAATATTGTAATTTTTATAATATTCTCCACTGATTTTACTTAGAATTTTATCTACATATGTTCTACTTCTTTTGGAAACTGTAAACCATTGTGGTCGATCTTTTAATTTGAATAATCCATGATTTTGAAAAAATTTAAAAAAAAATTTCAATGGCATTTGTTTTGCCTCGTAAGGGGGCATTGACCATATAGCTGATACCATAGGAATAATATGAAATTTGATAAAGTACTCTGACAATTTTAAATTGTCTAAATAGCTGCCTAAAGTAATATTTTCGTTAATTGGATCTTGGTTTTCACTTTGTTTATAAAAACTGATTATAGTAAAAAACATCTTCAAAAATTTTATATTTAACAAGTTTGATTTATTGCTAAAAATTCCAGAAAGACCTTTTCCACAATATTCTATATTTGAGTCTCTAACGGATACTGAGAATGACATATTGCTTCTTTCGATAGCAATATCATTTTCTTGAAAAAAATTTATTAAATTTGGATAAGTTTTTTTATTAAATACAATAAAGCCTATATCAACGGGGACTATATTATCTCCGACATTAACATCAATAGTATGAGAATGACCTCCAAAATGGTCTTCTTTCTCAAATAGATCTACTTTATATTTTTTAGATAAACTGTACGCTGCACTTAGACCTGATATACCAGAGCCTATAATAGCAAATTTCATTATTGAGGATTATATTTATTTTCTTTTATAAAGGATGAGACAAATTGTAGAAAAACTGCAAGAATTATAATGCTTCCTCCTATTAATACGTAGAATGAAGGGTTTTCATTTACAAATAGCCAAGCCCAAAGAGGACCAAGTATCGCCTCTGTAAGCATTATTATGCCAACCATAGCTGATAGAGTTTTTCTCGCACCAATTGTTATAAAAATAAAGCCAAGTCCTATTTGAAATGTCCCAGACAAAAATGCCAAAAACATATCATTTAAAGATATAGAAATTTTTGTTGAAGCTAAAAAACCTATTATCATTGCAACTATTCCAGCAACTAATTGTAGGGGCACCATATCTACATGGGGATATCTTCTTACAATTAAAATTAGACATGCAAAGGTAATTGGCATTACAAAGGCAACGATATTTCCAGACATTTGTCCACTTGATAGAGTATTTCCTAGCATTAAAATTAATCCAGAAATTGCTAAAATGATAGAAGCTAAAGTAATTTTTGAAATTTTTTCTTTTAAAAAAAAATATCCAAATATCGCTAAGAAAATTGTTTGTGTTTGTATTATGAAGTTTGTATTTGCAACAGTAGTATTATACATAGCAAAAACGTAACTGCTAAATCCAATGCCTAATATAATTCCACCAATTAAGCCGGGAATTCCCGATACATAAATTTTTTTAAATACCTCTTTTTTGTAAGTTGCAATTAAAAATATAGTTACAACAATTATAAAAAATACCTGCCTCCAAAATAAGATTTGCCATAAAGTTGATCCTTCAAATGATTTAACAATCAACCCACCAAAACTAAGACAAAATGCACCAAAAAAGATTAATAATGGACCTGGTACCTTTGAAATAAAATTCATTTAATATTGGAAATCAAATTTTGAGTTTCCATCTCATACAACTTAAAAATAGTTTCTGCATCTTTTAAATTAATTTCTTTAAATTTAATTTTTGATCCTGGGGGTATTTGTACTAGTTTGTCATAATCAGCGCTTATTACAACTCCGATCTTAGGGTAACCACCTATGGTTCCATGATCAGATAGCATAATTATTGGATCCCCATCTGCTGTGATTTGGATAACACCCTTCACTAATCCTTCTGACTTTATATTTGTATTTTTAATATTACTAATCTTAGGTCCTTTAAGTCTTATACCCATACGGTCACTTAATTTGGTTACATTAAATTCATCACTAAAAAATGAATCTATTGCATCCTTTGAAAAATAATCAAAATGAGGTCCTTTTATTATTCTAATATTTTCAATTTTAGAGTTTAGGTATTCTATTTTATTTTTTGGCAGGATTTTTTTTATATTTTTTAAATAAATTATTTGTCCTTTCTTAAGTTTTTCCCCACTATTAGCGCCAATTTTAGCCTTAGTATTTGTAGAACAACTATTTAAATAATAATCTACCTCAAATGTGCCTCCAATAGATAAATAACCATATACTGATCGATTGGTAGACAGTATATCTAAGCAATCATTATTCTCTAAAATAATATTTTCGTAACAACTAAATTCTAAATTTTTGTTTTTTCTTATAATTTTAAAATTAACATCTCCAGTAACATTGATGGAGATATTTTCTCCTATATATTTCAATTTTGGACCTTGATATGCAAATTCAACAACCGGATTATTTATTTCATTGTTTGAAATGGTATTTGCTAATAAAAAATTCCTATTATCCATTGCTCCACTAAAAGGTATACCTATATGATAAAAATTATTTCTACCGTTATCTTGAAATGTAGAATTGATACCTGGTCGTAATACCTCAAAATAATTTTTATTCATATTTTTTTTCATACTCTAGTTTAGGAATTGGATAAAATGATATTGTATCACCTGGATTAATTAGATTTGGCTCAGTATTTTTTTTATTATCAAAAATATCAACTGGTGTTTTGCCAATTATATTCCAACCACCTGGACTTTCAAAAGTATAAATATTACAAAATTGCTCTGTTATACCTATGGAATTTTTTGGGACCTTAACTC
>CACKZF010000022.1 GCA_902604565.1 uncultured Pelagibacteraceae bacterium | reverse complement strand
CTCAGATCAGGCTGGACAATCAAATATATTGTCTAGATTAGGAACCATTGGAATTGATATTAAAAAAAATGACCCTAAAATTAAAGAACTTCTGGATGAAGTAAAAGGAAGAGAATTTATTGGTTATAGCTATGATGGTGCAGACGCCTCGTTTGAATTATTAGCAAGAAGAATAGTTGGAGAAATACCAAGATATTTAATTATTAAGGCATATGATGTTTCAGTTAAAAAAAATGCTTTAGGAGAAATTATTTCATCTGCCAAAGCAGAATTAGAAGTAGATGGAGAAACAATTATTTGCGAAGGTGAGGGTAATGGTCCAGTAAATGCCTTGGACAATGCAATTAGAAATAACATTCAAAAAATTTCAAAATACTCTGATTATCTTAAAGATCTAAGATTAGTTGATTATAAAGTAAGAATATTAAATACAGGTACAGAGGCTGTAACTAGGGTTTCCATTGAAAGCACAGACTCCAAAGGAAAAAACTGGTTTACGATTGGAGTTTCTCCAAACATTATAGATGCATCTTTTAAAGCATTAATAGATAGTCTTGATTATAAATTATTCAAAGATAATGCACCAGCAAGTGCTTAATGAATTTTAATAATATATCATTTATATTACATAAGCCTCAGTTATCTGAAAATATAGGATTATGCGCAAGAGGAATGAAAAATTTTGGTTTTAAAAATCTATCATTGATAGAACCAAAGCCAATATTTCCAAATGATAAAATTAAAGCAACTTCTGTTGGAGCAAAAGACATAATTGAAAAAGCAAATATTTATCCTAATTTAGAGAAATCTTTAAATAAAACTGATATTCTTATTGCAACATCAGCAAGATTTAGAAATAAAAATATTAAACATATTTCATTAAACGCATTGAAAAAAATTGATTTTTCAAAGAAAGTGAGTTTTTTGTTTGGTTCCGAAGCTTCTGGACTAACAAATAATGAAGTAAGTTATGCTGACTTCACTTTACAAATACCAACAAGTGCAAACTTTAGATCATTGAATCTTTCACATAGCTTGATAATTGTGGCCCAAACAGTTTCAAAATTGATTTCAAAAGAAACATTTGACTTTCAAAAGTCTAAAAAAATACAAAAAGCGACCAAGAAAGAAATATCAGCAATGTTAAATTTTTGTATAGAAAACCTTGAAAATAAAAACTTTTTTAAACAAAAAGCTAAAAAACCTATAATGCTAGAAAATTTAAGAAGTATTTTTTACAAAATGGAACTCTCTCAAAAAGAAATAAGCATTTTATCAAGTGTATTTGCTTGTTTAATTAAAAAACCTTGATTGACAAATATATATTGATGTCTATAAACCCCATTATTGTAATATGACAAAACGATTAAACTCAAAACATAAAGTTGACAGAAGACTAAAAGTAAACTTGTGGGGTAGACCTAAAAGTCCGTTTAATACTAGAGCATATCCTCCTGGTCAACATGGTCAAACTAGATCATCCAAGCCATCAGATTATGGAATTCAACTTCAAGCTAAACAAAAGCTTAAGTGTTACTATGGCAATATGAATGAGAGACAATTTAGAAATATGTATAAAAGAGCTATCATGAAGAAAGGTGATACAGCTGAAAATTTAATTGGGTTATTAGAAAGAAGACTAGACGCTGTTATATATAGATCAAAATTATCAAATACTATTTTTTCATCAAGACAACTGATTAATCATGGTCATGTTCGTGTGAATGGAAAAAAAGTTAATATATCAAGCTACCAAGTAAAAGAAGAAGATAGTATTGAGATTAGAGACAAATCTAAACAATTGGCTTTAATTGATATTGCGCTTGCAAATAAAGAGAGAGAAGTTCCAGAATATTTACAACTAGATGAAAAAAATAAAAAAGTTAAATTTGTAAGAATTCCAAAGTTCGAAGAAGTTCCATATCCCGTTGTAATGGAACCAAATTTAGTGATTGAATATTATTCAAGATAATTTTCTTATTAAAAAAAATTATTAAAAATTAAGTTATTAATTAAGATTGGTTTTTCTTTTTAAAATCAATTCCATTATCTTCAAAAAGTTTGGCTAATTCACCGCTTTCGTACATTTCTTTTACTATATCACAACCACCTACGAATTCATTTTTAACATATAACTGAGGAATTGTTGGCCAGTCACTAAAAACTTTAATTCCTTCTCTAAGTTTTTGATCAGCTAAAACGTTTACACCCTTAAAATTAACTTCAAGCATTTTTAAAATATTTGTAACAGCCATAGAAAACCCACACTGAGGGGCATCAGGTGTCCCTTTCATAAACAAACATACTTCATTGCTTTTAATTTCATTGTTGATTAACTCATTTGTTTGATTGTCCATTTAGTTCTCCTTTGTTTTAACAGCTAACGCGTGCAGCTCATTTCCCATTTTGCCTTTGAGAGAATTGTATACCATTTTGTGCTGCTGAATTTTACTTTTTCCTGCAAATTGCGACGAAATTACTGTCGCTGAATAATGATTACCATCACCTGCAAGATCTTGAATTTCTATTTTCGCATCAGGAAGTGCTTCTTTTATCAAGCTCTCTATTTCTTTTAAATCCATTGCCATTAGTTAACCATATATTCCTTTAACCATTTTTTATAGCCTTCTTTAATATCGTCAATTGATATTTTTAGATCACTTCCATAAGCAATCTCATTACTTCCTATTATACCCAATTTATCAAAATGGATTGAATCTTTTTTAAGTATTTTTTCAACATTTTCTAAATGCTCAGGCTTTATTTCTATTATATACCTTCCTTGGTCTTCCCCAAAAAAATATTCAAATTTATTTACTAAACCTTCAATTGGAAATAATTTAACTCCTTTATTTCCTTTTATACTCATTTTTGAAACAGCTGTTAAAATTCCTCCTAAGGATACATCGTGGCAAGTCTCAATTAAATTTTTATTTTTTAAATTTAAAATACTCAATCCATTTTGTTTTTCATTGAATAAGTTAACTTCTGGTGGAGGACCATTAAATTCTGATAATATATTTCTTGCAAATATTGATTGATCTAAGTGTCCTTCAGTTTTACCTATTACTAAAAGATAATTATCTTCATTCTTTAATTCCATTGTCATCATTTCCTTGTAGTTAGATAATAATCCTATACCTCCAATTGAGGGTGTGGGTTTAATTCCCTTATCTTTTGTTTCATTATAAAAAGAGACGTTTCCTGAAACTATTGGGTAATTTAAATATTTAGATGCCTCTGTAATTCCTTCTACACATTCAACAAATTCACCCATATTTTTCTCTTTTTCTGGATTACCAAAATTAAGACAATTTGTAATTGCTATTGGTTTTGCGCCTACAGAAATCATATTTCTCCAACTTTCACAAACCACTTGTTTACCACCTGTTAATGGATGTGCATGACAATAAGTTGCCGAAGAGTCTACAGATGCGGCAACAGCTTTATTTGTACCATGAACTCTAACAACACCAGCATTCCCTCCAGGTTTTTGTATAGTATCGCCCATAACTGTATGATCATACTGGTCCCAGATCCATTCTTTATCTGCAATATTTGGATCAATTAAAACTTTCTTTAAACAATCGCTCAGTTTTAAAGATTTAAATTGATCCTTTGAAAATTTATTTTCTTTTGGGAGTTTTGCTTTTATCCATTTTCGATCGTACATAGGTGCATTCTCCGCTAAAAAATCTATTGGAATTTCAGCAACTTTTTCATTTTTGAAAAACAATTCAATATTTTTACTATTTGTTGTTTTTCCAATTACCGCAAAGTCTAAGTTCCACTTATCAAATATTTTTTTTGCTTCATTTTCTTTTCCTTCCTCTAAAACAATTAGCATTCTCTCTTGGCTTTCTGAGAGCATTATCTCATAAGGTGTCATATTTTCCTCTCTACAAGGAACTTTTGTTAAATCTATTTCAATACCTAAATCACCTTTAGATGCCATTTCAATGCTAGAAGAAGTTAGGCCTGCAGCACCCATATCTTGAATTGATATTATTGATTTACCAGCCATTAGTTCAAGACAAGCTTCAAGAAGAAGTTTTTCTGTGAAAGGATCACCAACTTGAACTGTAGGTTTTTTTTCCTCTATTTTGTCATCAAAAATAGCGGATGCCATACTTGCACCATGTATTCCGTCTCTTCCTGTTTTTGAGCCAACATAAATAACAGGCTTATTAATTCCTGCAGCCTTCGAATAAAATATTTTATTTTTATTAACCAAACCCAATGTCATTGCGTTTACTAAAATATTTCCATTATAAGATTCATCAAAGCAAGTTTGACCAGCTATTGTTGGAACACCAATACAGTTACCATATCCGCCAATACCTTTAACAACTCCTCTTAATAGATTTCTTGTTTTTTCATGGTCTGGTGAGCCAAAATGAATAGAGTTTAAATTAGCAATGGGTCTGGCACCCATTGTGAACACATCTCTCATAATCCCACCAACACCTGTAGCTGCTCCTTGATAAGGCTCAATAAATGAAGGATGGTTATGACTTTCTATTTTAAATACAATTGCATCATCATCTTCAATATCAACAACTCCAGCATTTTCTCCTGGACCCTGAATAACCTGGTCACCCTTGGTGTGTAATTTTTTTAGATGTCTTCTGGATGATTTGTAAGAGCAGTGCTCATTCCACATTGCTGAAAAAACACCTAATTCTGTAATATTTGGCGTTCTCTTTAAAAGATCACAGATTTTCTTATATTCATCACTTTTTAATCCATGCTCAATTGCTATTTTTTCATTAACTTCAATCATTATAAACTTTCAATTAAATTTTCAAAAAATAGTGATCCATCTTCACCTGAAAGAAATGGATCAATCATTCTCTCAGGATGAGGCATCATACCTAAAATATTTTTATCTTTATTAAATATTCCAGCTATATTTTTTAAGGCACCGTTTGGGTTATTTTTTTCATATTCATTTCCCTCATGGTCACAATAAGTAATAGCAATTTGACCATTATCTTCAATTGATTTTAACTCATCTTTTGAGCAAAAATAATTTCCTTCGTTGTGAGCAATATGGAGTTCTAAAACTTCTTTTTTAATTTTTTTAAAATATTTGTTTTCTTTATCTTTAATTTTTACAAAAACATTTTTGCAAATAAAGTTTAAGTATTTATTTTGTTGAAGTATTCCAGGTAACAGACCTGTTTCAGTTAGTATTTGAAAACCATTGCAAATTCCAAGAACTAATCCACCTGAATTTGCAAATTCGATTACAGATTTTATTATTCTTGATTTTCCGGCAATACTACCACATCTAAGGTAATCACCATATGAAAACCCCCCTGGTAAAACAATTAAATCACTCTTTGGAATTTCAGCATCATTGTGCCAAACCATTTGATTTTCAAAACCAAATTTCTTAAGAGCCACATCCATGTCTCTATCACAATTTGAACCGGGGAATATAATTACAGATGATTTCATTCAGTAGTTACAAGATTTTATAATCCTCAATAACTAGGTTTGCCAAAAGCTTCTTACACATTTCTTCTACTTGCAATTTAGCTTTACTTTCATCAATTTCATTTATCTCAATGTCAAAATATTTACCTTGTCTAACTTCTGAAACATTATCAAAGGTCATTCCATTTAAAGTTTGCTGAATTGCTTTACCTTGTGGATCTAGCACTCCATTTTTTAAAGTGACTATTACTTTTACTTTCATTTTTTCTTGATTTTTACTGCTTTAGGTTTTGGATAAGTTAATGGTCTTATATTTGATTGTTCATGCAATATATTTAGTCTAATTGCAACTTCTTGGTATGCCTCAACTAAGTTTCCAAGATTATTTCTAAATCTGTCTTTATCTAATTTTTTATCTGTTCTCATATCCCAAAGTCTGCAGGTATCAGGACTAATTTCATCAGCTAACATTATTTCTCTTTTACCATCAGCTTCAAATCTTCCAAATTCAACTTTAAAATCTACTAATTTAATTCCAACACCTCTAAACATTCCTTGAAGAAAATCATTTATTCTTCTTACCTCTTCATAAATAAAATCTAATTCGAAAACATCCATCCATTTAAATGCTAAAATATGTTCTCTGCTTACAAGAGGATCTCCTAGATCATCATTTTTTAAGCAATATTCAACTAGTGGATAATCAAGAACCGTTCCATCCTCTATTCCCAATCTTTTTGTCAAAGAACCTGTTGCAATATTTCTAACAATAAATTCAATTGGAATAATTTCCACTAACTTAACAAGTTGTTCCCTCATATTAAGTCTTTTTACAAAATGATTTTTTATTCCAACATTGCTTAATTGAGTAAGAATATGTTCTGAAATCCTGTTGTTTAAAATTCCTTTTCCTTCAATGACATCTTTTTTTTGATTATTAAATGCGGTTGCATCATCTTTGAAATGTTGAATTACTAAATTTTTATCATTGCTGGCATAGATTATTTTAGCTTTACCTTCGTATAATTTTTTACCTTTTTTCATTATTTAAAGACCCTGTTAAAAATTAAATTAACATTCTTAAAGTGTGAAGAATAATCAAATATTTTTTTCATTTTCTTGCTTGATATTCTAGATGTAATGTTTTTGTCACTCATCACAACATCTAAAAGATTAAGATTATCTGCTATGCATTTTTTGGCATGTGCTTGAACTAATCTATAAGAGTTTTCTCTAGTCAAACCTGATTTTGTTAGTTCTAACATCAACTCTTGGGAGAAAATGGTACCTTTAGTAATATTAAGGTTATTAATCATTTTTTTTGGATAAACAATCATCTTGTCTAATAAGTTTGCTAACCTTACTAATGCAAAATCTAAAGTTATATTAGCATCTGGACCAATATTTCTTTCAACGCTTGAATGTGAAATATCCCTTTCATGCCAAAGTGCAATATTCTCTAGTGCTGGAATAGTATAACTTCTAACCATTCTTGCTAATCCTGTTAAGTTTTCACTTAATATTGGATTTTTTTTATGAGGCATTGCACTGGACCCTTTTTGTTTTTTTGAAAAAAATTCCTGCAATTCATAAACTTCAGTCCTTTGCAAGTGTCTAATTTCAGTCGACACTCTTTCAATTGATCCAGCTATAATACCTAAAACAGAAAAATAATAAGCATGTCGATCTCTTGGAATAACCTGTGTAGATATCGGTTCAGCTTTTAGTCCCAGTTTTTTTGCAACATGTTTTTCAACATTAGGATTAATGTTTGCAAAAGTGCCAACAGCACCAGATATTGCGCACGTTGATATTTCATCTATTGCACTAGTCAATCTTTTTCTATTTCTTTTAAATTCTTCATAATATGAAGCTAATTTAAGTCCAAATGTTATAGGTTCTGCATGAATACCATGACTTCTACCCATACATGGTGTGAATTTATATTTTTTAGCTTTTGATTTTAAAACTTTTAATATTTGATCAATATCTTTTACTAAAATTTTACCAGATTGGACTAATTGAATATTAAAACTCGTATCTACTACATCTGATGATGTCATTCCTTGGTGTAAATATCTTGCTTTAATACCTACTTTTTCAGTAACTGATGTGAGAAATGCTATAACATCATGTTTTACTTTAGCTTCAATGTTATGAATTCTTTTAACATTAATTTTAGCTTTTTTTCTAACTGCACTCGCAACCCCTTTTGGGATATTTCCTAATTTTTCCATTCCTTCAGCTGCAGCAATCTCTACATCTAACCAGATTTTATATTTATTATATTCCGACCAGATATCTGTAAGTTCTTTTCTAGAGTATCGTGTTATCATTAATTATATGGAGGCCTCTTATAACCTTTAACAGATTCTGTGAAAATTTCATAAGAGTCTTCTGTAATTCCTATTGTATGCTCAAATTGTGCAGATAAAGACTTATCCTTCGTAACAGCTGTCCACCCATCATTAAGTACTTTTACATCTAATTTTCCAACATTGATCATTGGCTCTATTGTAAAGGTCATACCAGGTATTAACTCATAACCAGTATTTTTCTTACCATAATGAAGAATATTAGGCTGCTCATGAAAAGTATTGCTAATACCATGACCACAAAAATCTCTCACCACAGAAAAACCTCTTTCTTCAACAAAAGATTGAATTTCAAATCCAATATCTCCCAATTTTACTCCTGGTTTTAGAATTTCAATTCCTTTCATCATAGATTCGTAAGTTGTGTCTATTAAGTTTTTAGCTTTTACCGGTATATCTCCAATAGCAAACATTCTGCTGGTGTCACCGTAGTACTCATTAACTATGGCTGTTACATCAATATTAACAGCATCTCCGTCATTCAAAACTCTATCAGAAGGAATACCATGACAAACAACATGGTTTAAAGATGTGCACAAAGATTTTTTAAAACCCCTGTAATATAGTGGAGCAGAGTGTCCACCATTATCTCTTATAAACTCATAACCCAATTGATCAATTTTATCTGTTGTAACACCTTCCTTAACTTCATCTGTGAGCATGTCTAAGGTTCTCGATGCTAGTTTCCCAGCAATTCTCATTTTTTCAAATTTTTCTGAATAATTACTCATCTATAATTTTTATTTTTTTTTCAATTTTAATTTCTTTAGAATTTAAACTGCATCTGTAAGCAAGAAAGCTTACACCAGATTTTTTAGCATCTAAATATTCTTTATAATAAGTAGAGTCTATATCGTTTGCTATTCTAAAATTATTTATACCCTGAATTTGAGTTAAAAATAAGACATAAGGCTTATATCCTTTTTTAATTGATTCCTTTAACTTTTTGAGGTGCTTTGTACCCCTTGATGTAACGGCATCTGGAAATTCTGCAATATCATCTTCTCTGATTAACGTAGTATTCTTTACTTCTAGTATTTTTTTATCACATAAAAAGTCAAATCTAGTATCATCAGAATACTTAAATTCTGCTCGAATATTTTTTATAGAACTAAATTCTTTTATTAATTTATTTTCTAATGCATGTTCCACAATTCTATTTGCTCTATGAGTATTTACTCCAATTATTCTTTTTTTTACTTTTATCATCTCTAGAGTGAATTTTAATTTACGCTTTGGATCATTGTGCTCGCTTATCCAAGCTTCATTTCCTTGATCCAATAAACCCATCATAGAGCCCGTATTTGGACAATGCGCTACAACAGTTTTATTATTTACTTCTATATCTGTGAAAAATCTCTTATATCTCCGTTGTAATTTGCCTTTTAATAAAGTGTTGGTAAATTTCATAGAATTTTATTTATATTTAGAAATGACTAATAAAAAAGAAATATCTGCAGCAATTATCATTATAGGTAACGAGGTATTATCAGGCAGAACAAAAGATTTGAATACAAGTACATTAGCTACTTGGCTTAATTCTCTTGGAATTTCTGTTGGAGAGGTAAGAGTAATTCCTGATGTGGAAAAAACCATTATAGATACTGTTCATGAGTTAAGAGTTAAATACAACTATGTGTTTACTACAGGTGGTATTGGACCAACACATGATGACATAACTGCAGAATCAATATCAAAAGCTTTCAATATTGAATATGGATTTCATAAAGAGGCATTTGCAATTCTAGAAAAATATTACGAACCAGGTAACTTTAATGATGGAAGACAGAAAATGGCAAAGATGCCAGTTACAGCTAATTTAATTTTAAACCCAACCAGCGGTGCTCCAGGGTTTTATGTAGAAAATGTTTTTTCTCTTCCAGGCGTTCCATCGATATTAAAAGCAATGATTGGGGGACTTGGAAATGTATTAGTAGGTGGCGATCCAATTCTTAGTAAAACAATAAATTTAATGACCTATGAAAGTGAAATAGCAAGCTCATTAACTAACGTTCAAGATAATAATAAAGATGTAGAAATTGGTAGTTATCCTTTTTTTAGACAAGGTAAATTAGGTGTATCAATTGTATTAAGATCAAAAGATCAAGATAAAATAAACTTATGTAACTCACTAATTCTTGAATTTGTAAAAGCAAAAAATATTAAAATAGTCGAACTAGAGTAATGTTATATTTTGCTTACGGAAGTAATCTTAATCTTTTTCAAATGAAGCGGAGATGTAAAGACTCTGTTTTTCTAAAAAAATATGAACTTAAAGGCTACAGATTAAACTTTAGAAGCAAATATAGAGCTGCTGACATTGAAAAAAGCAAAAATTCTATAGTTCCCGGTGCTTTATTTGAAATATCAAAAAGTGATGAAAAAAAACTAGATGTTTATGAAGATTACCCAATTCTTTATAAGAAATTATATTTCACTTACTATAGTAAGACAGTGATGACTTACATTATGGTTAATAAAACTGAATTTAGATATCCAACTGAACGATATTTAAATGTTGTTAAGCGTGGTTATAAAGACTGTAAGTTAGATACCAAATATCTAAAAATTGCTCTTCAACCAGTTAAGTAAATGCTATCAAAAAAACAAATATTTACTAAAGGGATATTAGCTGTTGCGCCTCACATGTTTTCAGTAATTCCTTTTGGAATTGTATGTGGAGCAATTGGTATTGAGTTAGGTTTTAGCCCAGTATTAGTTTATGCAATGTCTATCATTATTTTTGGGGGTGCTTCTCAAATTGTTTTTTTACAACTTCTTTCTGGAGGAGCTTCTGCATTAATTGCAGTAACTTCAGTTGGGGTAATTAATTCAAGACACTTATTATACGGGGCTGTTTTATCTGAATACTTGGAAAAGTTATCATTTATTAAGAAGCTACTAATATCTTATTTAGTCGTAGACCAAGGTTTTGCAGAATCTAATAAGTTTTTTCAAAAAAATAAAAATGAAACGCATCTCCATTATCATTTATTAGGAAGTGGTGGAACTTTATGGGTTTGTTGGCAGATATCTACATTAGCTGGAATAATTCTTGGTTCATTTGTCCCAGAGGAATTAGGACTAAAATTTGCAGTCCCTTTAACTTTTATCGCAATTGTTGTTCAAGATATAAAAAAATTATATCATGTAATAGTTATGATTACATGTGGATTAAGTTCTTTATTATTTTTTGATGCACCTTTTAAATCCTACATAATCATTTCACCTATAATTGCACTGTTTGTAGCTGCATTAGTTTTGAGGTTAAAAAAATGACTTGGTTGACAATTATAATTGCAGGGATAATTACTTATTGTATGAGAATGACTATGGTTGCTTTAGTAGATAGGGATCTATTAGGAGAAAGAGTAAAAGCAGTTTTAGCATATGTTCCATCAGCTGTGTTTCCAGCAATAATATTTCCAGGAATATTTATTAATGATTACGGAACTTTTATAGAAATGAATGATCCTAAAATCTTTGGGGCAATAGTTGCTATACTAGTTGGTTATTTTTCAAGAAATGTAATAGCTACAATAATATCTGGGCTATTTTCGTATTGGATTATTATATTTTTATTATAAAATTAACTAATGAGCATCACTGGATCAGAATGCAACTTCTATAAAAAGAACGGTTACTTAGTTAAAGATCAGCTTATTTCAAAGAAAGATATCAATAAGTTAAATTCACTTATAAATAAGATTGTAAAAAAAGAAAAGAACAGTAAAAAAAAAGTTAAAGATCAAGGTGGAACCCAAAGTTATAATAATTATCATTTTGTATTCAATAGTAACTCTTCAAAAAATAAAGAAATACTTAGATTAAATAACCCTCAAAATAACAATAAATTATTTTATGATTTATCAAGAAATAAAAAAATTATTGATATAGTTAAAAAACTTATTGGTGGAACAGTAAGATTTCATCTTGGTAAATTAAACTTTAAGTTACCTAATAAGAAAAAAGGAAGTCTAGTTGAATGGCATCAGGACTTTGCATTTTACCCTCATACAAACGATGATTTAATAACAGTAGGTATTTATCTTGAGGATTGTTATGAAAAAAATGGTCCTTTAAAAGTTATTAAGGGTTCTCATAAAAAAGAATTATTTAGTCATCATAGCAATGATAATTACTTTGTAGGCAAAATTAATACTAAAAAAAATAAGATTAATTTTAAAAAGTCAGTTTCATTAACCGGAAAAGCAGGTTCAGTCGCTTTCTTTCATTGTAGAACAATTCATGGTTCCGGATTAAATCATACTAATGGATCAAGACCTCTTATATTATTTGGTTATAGAGCTTGTGATGCATGGCCTATTATTAATGATGGCAATCCTCATCCAGAGACTAACTTTGAAAATTATGACGCAAATATTATTTATGGAAAAAAATCAATAGTGCCAAGATGTACAGATGTGCCTGTAATTATTCCATTGCCTAAAAAGAAACACTACGTTTCTATTTATCAGCTTCAAAAAAGTAGGTAATAATCATCCTTGAGTAACTTTATCAGGTTTACCTGTACACATTAGATGCGCCTCAGTAATTTTTTCTGGGAATTTATCTAATTTCCAGTTGTTATCTAAAATATCAAAATATTTTTCAGGATCAAAATCATCTGATTTTGCAAGTGTTATACTAAATTCATTATCTTTTCGATAATCGTTCATAATACCATCAGTAAACTCATCTAAAGGATAATACTGAGGAGCTGTAAACATTACAAAAAAAGCCATATTACTAAAAGCTGGTCTAACAAGTACAACATCTGCAACATTCAATGTATCAGACCCATTTATTCTTATAGGAACCTTTCTTCCTTGTAATTCAGGTGTCTCTGAACTTTTATAAGTTAAAAAGGAAAACATTATTCCAATTTTATTGCAGTTTCTCTTTTCAAGAACAAATCTCATTTTATCTCCATGTACTACTTCGCCAGGGACACTAGCTACAACATAATTCCCAAAATCATGAATATTCCATTCATCTTCAATTGCGTAACTAAAACTCGGTAAAAGAAATGTAATAAGTAAGAAATTTCCTAAAATTTTAAAAAACACCTAAAAACAATCCTGCTATTTTAATTATTACTAAAGCTTCCATCCCTACAAACATCAACTTTCCTTAATTTTATTTTTTTCATTACAACGCCTGTAGAATTCTTTAAAATTTTCAGAGAAGTAATCTAGTTTCCAATTATTCCTTCTAATATCGAAGTAATTTTTAACTTCAAAATTTAATCCATCATTTAATGAAATCTCATATCTCTCATTTTCTTCAATGAAACCTGATAATTTTTGGGCATATTCTTTTGAATTGTATGATCCTAGCTTAAATACTACCCAATGAGCTCTGTGATCTAAAATTTTT
>CACKZF010000021.1 GCA_902604565.1 uncultured Pelagibacteraceae bacterium | reverse complement strand
GAAACATTAGATAAATCAAAAAAAACAGGTATAATTAATGATTTAATCAATATTGAGAAAGATAGCCATATATTAACTAATTATTTTGATAAATATAGAGAATTTCTTATAAATAATCCTTTAAAAAACTTTAGAAAAGATATAATAGAATTTAAATTTTAATTATGGCTGTACCTAAACGTAAAACTACTAGATCAAGAGCTGGAAAAAGACGCTCTCATTTAAAAATTTCACCAAAAAATATTATAGAGGACAAAAAATCTGGTGAATATAGACTTTCACATCATTTAGATTTGAAAACAGGTTTCTATAAAGGTAGACAGGTTTTAGATCCCAAAGAATAAATTTTTATGAACAACCCAATCATTATTGCTGTAGATGCAATGGGTGGTGACGATTCTCCTAAAAAAGTTGTTGAAGGTATAAGTATACATTCTAAATTATCCAAAGAGATAAATTACAAATTGTTTGGTAATAGAGATTTAATAATACCTTTAATAAATAAATATGATCTCCCCAAAAATAGAATAGAATTAATTCACACTGATAAAATTGTTGAAGGAGAAGATACTGCCTTAAGTGCTGCTAAAAGAGGCAAGGATACAAGTATGTGGTTAGCAATTGAATCATTAAAAAATAATGAAGCAAATGCAATTGTATCAGCTGGAAATACGGGTGCACTTTTTTTAATTTCAAAATTAAATTTAAAAATGATTGAAAACATAGATAAACCAGCTCTATCAGCTCTTTGGCCAAGTAAAAAGGGAATGAATGTAGTACTGGATTTAGGAGCAAATAACTGTTCAACAATAAAATTTATGTATAAATTTACATTCTGATTATCAGAATATTTTATTAAATTATCATAATGTTGAGAATATTGATCTAAGATCAATTTATCGTTATCTGTAAATGTGTCATTATCAGGTACTTCAAAGTTAGCATTTTTATCACAAAATGCTAGAACCCTTTGACAAAGGTTTCCATAATTATTTGCTAAATCACTATTTATACAAGACTCTAACTTTTCTTGTGAAATATTTCCATCATTGCCAAAAGAAACTTCTTTAATTAAGTAATATCTTAAAGGATCTAAACCATAAGTGTCTATAATCTCAAGTGGGTCTAAAATGTTACCTTTAGATTTTGACATTTTTTCATCACCTGAAAGTATCCATCCATGGCCAAATACTCTTTTGGGTGGATCTATACCAGCAGCTAATAGAAAAGCTGGCCAATAAATAGCATGAAATCTTAATATATCTTTTCCAATTAGATGCAGATCTGCAGGCCAAAAAGATTTGTACAAATTATCACTTTCATCTGGATAATTTAAGGCACTGAGATAATTTGTTAGCGCATCCAACCAAACGTAAATAACATGTTCTTTATTAGAAGGAACTTTTATTCCCCAATTAAAAGATTTTCTACTAACAGATAAATCTTTTAATCCTGATTTAACAAAACTGACGACTTCATTTTTTCTTGTTTCTGGAAGAATAAAATCTTGATTTTTATTATAAAACTCAATCAATTTATCTTGCCAATTAGATAATTTAAAAAAGTAAGACTCTTCTTCTACCCACTCTACTTTAGAGCCTGAGGTGATTGATTTTTTTACACCATCTAAATCCTCAATTTCACTTTCTGTGTAAAACGCTTCATCAGAGACAGAATACCAGCCTGAGTACTTTGATAAATAAATTTCACCTTTTTTTTCTAATATATTCCAAAGATTTTGTACTGATTTAGCATGTCTAGACTCTGTAGTTCTTATAAAATCATTATTTGACAAGTTTAATGTGTCAGACAAATCTCTGAAAGTTTTACTAATTTGATCACAAAATAATAATGGATCCATTTTTTTTTCTTCTGCTGCACGTTGTATTTTCTGTCCATGCTCATCTGTACCAGTTAAAAAATAAACATTAAAACCCTGTATTCTTTTTAATCTTGCAAAAAAATCAGCGATTATGCTTGAATATGCGTGACCCATATGTGGTTTTGCAGATGGATAATATATTGGTGTTGTAATGTAGTAATTTTTATTCACTTAATAATTTATCATTAAATTCTAGAAAAAATGATTCAAAATCTAAATTATATTTTTTAACAAAAGAAAGTTTTAGATAAAAATACTTTTTTATTTTGAATGAAATTTTCTTCGAATTATTTATATTTTTGTAGAAAAAAAGTTCAATAAGTAAATTCAAGTTTTCTTTGATAAACTCGTTAGATGTATACGATTTATTTTTAATTACATGGGTTAATAAATCCTCAATTTTACACTCTTTTATTGATAAATCATTACTTTCTAGAAAATTTACCAATGATATTAAAAAAGATGGAGAATTATAATTATTTCTAAAGTCTGAGTTAATATCGCTATATATATCACAATTAAAGTAATAATTCACAATTTCTATTACTTCTGAATTTATTAAATTTAATTTAAATTCTAAACATCTTGATTTAATTGTTTCTAAAATTTTAAATTCAGAATTATTGATCAAAATATAATATATTTTGTTATTAGGTTCTTCGATCGATTTTAGTAGGGCATTAGAAGAATTAATACCTAATAAGCTTATATCTTCAATTATGATAAACCTCCTCTCATTATTAAATGAAGTTTGATTAGTAAATTGGATCATTTCTCTAATTTGATCAATATCAATTATTTTTTTATCTTCTTTTTTTTTTATTTTAAAAATATTAGGATGTGTGTTGGTAGATATAAGTTTTGATAAGTTATTATTTACATTAAATTCTTTTTTTTTTAAATCATAGTTATTATTATAATTTTTTGAATAAAGATAATGCAAAAAGTGATTAATAAAATTTTTTTTACCTATACCTTTTGGACCATTTATTAAAATCTTATTTGGGAATTTTTGTATTTGATCTAGATAAATTAAATCACTAAATAGAGTTTGATGACCAATAAGTTTACTTGTGTCACTCATTTTTTTAAAATTTTTTTCATTTTTTTAATTAATTTATCTTCAATAATTTTTAAACTATCTTTGTTGCTATCTAATATTAAATATTTAGATTTATTTTTATTCGCAATTTTTAAAAAACCCTTTTGAACATTATTATAGAATTTATATTTAAAATTGTCATATTTATTAGTATTTTTTCTTAACTTAAGTCTCTTTTTCATGTTTTTATTGTTAACAAAACTTAAGAAAGTAAAGTTTGGTTTTAAATTACCTAATAGAAAATTATTCATTTTTAAAATTAAATCTTTATCTAATCCCATTCCATAATGCTGATATGCTATTGTAGAGTCTACAAATCGATCAATCAATATAACTTTATTTTTAAAATTTTTTTTTAATATTTTATCAATATTTTCTGATCTAGAAGCCATAAGAAGAAATAAATCAGTTTTATTATTTAATTTAGATTTTTTATTTAAGATTAATGATCTTAAATCTTCAGAAAACTTAGTGCCCCCAGGCTCCCGAAAGGCAATGTATTTAATTTTATTTTTTTTTAAATAATTGATAGCTTTTTGTAAACTAGTTGATTTTCCAGAAGCCTCTATACCTTCAAAAACTATTATTGGTTTTTTAGACATCACCCCAGATAAGGAAATTTATTGAAGAAATGAACCTAGAAAAGATATTTTGTCTTTTTACATCTTCTAACGCTAATAGATCATATTCTCCTATTTGTTCATTTTTATAGGAAATTCTAACTTTTCCTATTATATCATTTTTTAATATTGGAGCTTTCAGTGGACCTTGATAATCAACAGAAACTTTTAAATATTTTTTTTTTGCTTTTGGAATTGTTTGATAAACGTCTTCACTTATATAAGATTTAACTGTTTTTTTTGTCCCTTGCCAAACTTCTAACTCATCAAATATTTTATCTTTTTTAGCAATATTAATCGTATCAAAATTAGTCAGTCCAAATGTTAATAATTTAAGTGACTCTTTTGATCTTGAATTTTTTGATACAAAACCACTTCCGACTGCAATTATTCTTCTTTCATTCCTTTTAATAGTTGAGGCGAGTGAATATTTTTCATAGGCAAGATATCCTGTCTTTATTCCATCAACACCAATATTTTTGTAAAGTAAAGGATTACGGTTGCCTTGTTTAATTGGATCTCCGCCAGTTCTATCCCATGTAAATTCAGTTTCTTTGTAGTAATCATAGTAATTTGGATAATTTTTTATCAAGTAATTGGACATGATTAATATATCTCTAACTGTTGATAAATTGTCTGGAGCATTTATTCCTGATGAGTTAGAAAAATTAGTATTTTCCATACCAATTTCTCTCGCTTTTTCAGTCATCATAATTGCAAACTCTTCCTCTGTTCCGGCAATACCTTCAGCAAGAGCTATACATGCATCATTGCCTGATGAAACAATGATACCTCTTAATAAATTTTCAACAGTTATTTCATCTCCAACCATAATAAACATTGATGAATATCCTGCTTGAGACAGTCTCCATGCATTTTCTGAGACTAAAAACTTATCGTCTAAAGATAAATCACCGCTTTTAAGTAAATCAAAAGCTATAATCGAAGTCATAATTTTTGTCATAGACGCAGGGAAAATTTGTCGGTCTGCATCCTTTTCATACAATATTTTTCCAGATAAATAATCTTGTACGATAGCAGTTCTCGCATTTACATCGAAATTAGCAAAAACTGGTTTTATAAAAAAAGATAAAAATATTAAAATTAATGATAAATTTTTTATTCTCATAATTTGATTATTTCAATGCTATCAAAATCAAGATTTTCGATATTATGAAATCCTTTCTTTAAATTTTCAAAATCTTTATAAGGACCTTTATAAACTCTAAAATTATTTTGTGACAACTTTTTGATTAGAATATTCTCAATATTATGCTCTTCAAATAACCTATTTTTTAACATAATAGCAGAGTCCTCAAAATAAAAATCTGCAAATTTAATTATATAATTAAAATTTGTTACAAAATCATTAGTCTTAGATTCTTTAATTTCAGTTTCTAAACTTATACTCTGAACCATTATATCATCAACCGGAGCTTTATTAGCAACCTCTTTCTCTTCATCAAAAGTTTTTACATCATTTGCAACATATAAATTGTTAGAATTGATAGTTTCAATATACACATAGGGTTCATCAGGATTGATTGATAGTTCACTAACAATCCTCTTAGTTATTACAGAATTATAAAAAGCAGGCAAAACAGTTTTTTTTTTAACAATTGTCATTAAAGATTTTCCATTAATTATATTTGTTATTCTAACTGGTGTACCATTAGGTAGGTTGGGACTTAATATGTTTAGTGATGTATTGTCTAAATTATTTTCCAAAGAGTTATCTATATCTTCACTATATATCAATGCAAAACCTTTATTAGAATAAACAATATTAATTATTTCCTTTTTTTCATTTTTGTCTGATGACAATTTAATTTTATCTTTTTGAACAACAGTTTTTTTATCTTCAGGTTTATTTTTAATATTTATATTTTTTGAATGATGTTCGCAGGCGAATAAAGTTAAAAACAAAAGATATAAAATATATTTAAATTGCATTTTTAAATTTGTTTTTTAGTGTGCATACAGCTAATGCAAATCTTAAAGATCTATTCCATTTTAAAATTAATTCATAATTATCAAAAACTAAATAAGCTGGAGTTAATTTTTTTGCGTCTGGTATAATGTCATAATCAGGGGTCACAAATGCAGCTTTCAAATTATCAAGCTCATTAAGTTTTTCACTATTTTTAATATATTTTTTTAAATAGGATATTTTGTTTTTATGCTTTATTTGTTTTGCTGATGTATTTAGATATTTATGTGGTGTTTCGTTGATAAGTTCAACTTTATAAAAACATGGTGTTTTATTATCCCACCCTATCTTATTTAAGTAATTAGCAGCAGAAGCAAATGAATCTTCAATATTCTTCAAATTTATAATTTCATCTTCATTGTAATCAATTGCATAATTTTTAATTGTAGAAGGCATAAATTGAAAATTACCAAACGCTCCTGCCCATGACCCTAAATAATTATTTGGATTTATAATTCCTTTATCAAATAAAATTAAAAGTGTGAGTAGTTCTGATGTGAAGAATTCACTTCTTCTTTTGTCATAACTTAAAGTTGCTAATGATGAGACTATATCCATTTTGCCTAAATAATTACCAAAATTAGTTTCGATACCCATAAGTGATAAAAGTAAATCCTTGTCAACAGAAAATTCTTGAGTGATTTTATCAATTTTTGTTTTGTTAATATTGTAAATTTTTAAACCATAATTTACTTTTTTATTATTAGCTCTTTTAGAAATATATGTTTTAGTATCTTCATAGAATTCTGGTTGATATCTATCATATTTTATAACATTCTTTAAAAAAGTAGATTTATCAACGGTGCTTTCTATTATTTTTAAACTCACACCTTTTTCTAAAGCAATTAATTTAAAATTTTTTTTCCATTCATTAAATTCAGAGTCATTTGCATGAGCTTTAAAGTTAATTAAAATAAAAAGAAAAAAAACATAAATTTTAATTTTTTTCATAAATATCTTTCAGATATATAAATACAGCAATCCATATTAAAATAAAACTAACTAACTGATTTATATTAAATTGCTCATTATAAATGAAAAAGCCAAGAATAAATTGCAAAGTAGGAGTAATATAAAAAATCATTCCAGCAGGTCCCAGCCCTGCCAATTCAACACCTCTTACATACAAAAAAAGAGGAATCACCGTCATTGGTCCTGCCAACATTAATAATGGCATCAAAGTGGGATTTGATAAACTGAAATCGTTATAATTATTTATACTTATAAAATAAAACGCAACTAATACAAAAGGAAGTATATACAAACTCTCTACAAGGAGTCCAATATCAGTTTCTACATTAATTTTTTTTCTAAATAGGTTATAGAAACTCCAACTTAACGCTACAATTAAACCTACCCATGGAATTGAATTTAAATCTACTATCAATAAATAACTAACAGAAATAATTACTAAAAAGATCGAAATTTTTCCTTTTTTTGTAATAGGTTCTTTAAAAAAAAAATTACCTAGAAAAACACTTATGATTGGCATAATAAAATAGCCGAAGCTTGCATCAATTATTTTGTCTGCGCTAACCGCATAAATCCATACACCCCAATTAATAAAAATTAAAAAACCAGAGATAAAGAGAATAAATAATTTCTTTTTATCGTTAAGAATTTTTTTAAGAATACTCCATTTAGAAAAGAAAAAAGTAGTAACTATTAATAAAAATGCTGTCCAAACACTTCTATGAATTAATACTTCTACATGACCCGCAAAGGAAATATATTTAAAGTAAATAACACCAAAAAAACCCCACCAAAACGAACCAAAGGATGTAAGCAAAACTCCTTTATTAAAATTTTTTTTGTTCATTTTTAAATATCTGAATATTTTGACTAACTACTTAAGTCATTTTATTGTTGAAATATATATTAATAATAATAAAACCTTGCACACGGAGAGATGGCTGAGCGGTTGAAAGCATCGGTCTTGAAAACCGACAAAGGGGCAACTCTTTCCTGGGTTCGAATCCCAGTCTCTCCGCCATTCATTTAAAATCAATCAGTAGTTTTAATATTTTATTATTTTTAAAGATCATTTCTTTCTTTGAAATTTTGATAATGTCTTCGTCATTCATATTAACTAATATATCTAGATCAACTAAATCATCAAAAGATAATGAGTCAATTATAGATTTGACAAAGCTACTGACAAATATGTCCATTTCTTTTGTACCTCGATATTGAGATCTATAAATAACCTTATTAATTAAATTTTGTTTATTTGAATTCATTGTTTATAAACATATATATATATTTAATGAGTAATTTTGAATATTTATTGTCACCTATTAATAAAATTAAAGGTGTTGGTAAAAAAAACATTAAGTTCATTCAACAAAAAAAAAATTTTTACAATTTTTGACCTGTTATGGCATTTACCTATATCAAAAATTGAAACTGCTGAAGATACTGAAATTGATGATTTACAAGCAGGAAGAAATTACAACATAAAAGTAATACCAATTAAATATAATTTTCCACGAATTAGAAATTTACCCAATAGAGTAATATGTGAAAAAAATGGAGTAAAATTAGACTGTATTTTTTTTAATAGTTATGAGGGATATATCAAAAAATTATTACCTTTAAATGAAGAAATAATAATACATGGAAAAGCAAATAATTTTAGAAATAAATTTCAATTTGTAAATCCAACATTAAAAAAAACAAATAATTTAAATATTATAAATGAAGATAGTAAATATAGTCTTTCTGATGGTTTAACGTTAAATAAATATAATCAAGTAATAAATAGTGTTTTTCAAAATTTACCTGACTTAGAAGAATGGTTGCCAAAAGAAGTATCAAATTTATTTGATAATTTATCATGGAAGGAATGTATTATCAAAATTCATAAGGAGGAAATTACAAAAATTAGAGATACAAAATATTTTAAGAGGCTTGTTTTTGATGAGATATTTGCAAATTTCTTACTTTCTTCTGATATTAGAAATAAAATTAAAAAAATAAAAAAGAAAAATAAAATTTTAGACTTTAAATATCAAAATAAAATAATTAGCAGTTTAAAATTTAAACTTACAACTGATCAAATAACTTCATTAAAAAATATAAATAAAGATATGGAGTCAAAACAAAAAATGTTTAGATTATTACAAGGAGATGTGGGATCTGGGAAAACAATAGTTTCTGTAATAGCTGCATTAAATGCTATAAATGCTGGCTATCAAGTTGCAATAATGGCTCCAACTGAAATATTAGCTATTCAACATTATAAATTTATATTAGAAAATTTTAATACCTTTTGTAATCCTGAAATTTTAACCGGTAAAACTGAGTATAAAAAAAGAAAAAGAATTTTAAATGATCTCTTAAATAATAAAATTGATATATTAATTGGTACGCATTCTCTTTTTCAAGAAAAAATTACTTACTTTAATTTGGGATTAATTATTATTGATGAACAACATAAATTTGGTGTTAATCAAAGAAAAAAACTATCAGACAAAGGAGGTAAGGATTGTGATGTACTTGTAATGTCAGCAACTCCTATTCCAAGAACAATGATGATGACTATTTATGGAGATATGGATATTTCTCTAATAAAATCTAAACCAAAAAATAGAAAACTAATTAAAACATATAGTAAGAATGAGACAAAAATTAATGAAGTTATTAATTTTATTAAGAGTGAAATTTCAAAAAAAAACCAAGTATTTTGGGTTTGTCCCCTTATCAAAGAATCAAAAAAAATTGACCATCAATCTGCAACAGAAAAATATAATTATTTAAGCAAAATTTTTAAAGATAGAGTTGATATTGTTCATGGAGCAATGAGTAAGGAAGAAAAAGATAAAGTATTAAACAAGTTTAATGATAGAAAAATAGATATATTGGTTTCAACTACAGTTATAGAAGTTGGCATCGATTTTCCAAATGCTAACGTAATTGTCATTGAAAATTCAAATAAATATGGTTTATCTCAGCTACATCAATTGAGAGGACGAGTTGGCAGAGGTAATAAAGAGTCGTCGTGTATACTTATGTTTAAAACAGGACTGAGTGAAAATGCTCGTAAAAGAATAACAATTCTCAAAAATACCAATGATGGTTTTAAAATTGCTGAGGAAGACTTAAAAATTCGAGGATATGGTGATATTTTAGGATTTAAACAAAGCGGTTTAAAAAAATATAACCTTGCAGACCCTATTAAACATGAGGATCTTTTTAATATTGCTGAAAAAGAAATTAAAAACATTGAAAAAAATAATGTTGAAATAAAACATTTTAATAAACTCATAAAGCTTTATGATAAAGTTGCTGTAATTAATGAGACTATTTAGATTTAGTATCTGAAGTACCAGCTGAAACTATAAACTTTGAGGCTTCCTCAAATGTCATATCCAGATATACAACTTCACTTTTAGGAAACATTAATAAAAAGCCACTGGTCGGATTTGGTGTTGTAGGAACAAAAACGTTAACTAATTCTGTGTTTGTTTTTTTTGAAATTTCACCTTTATTCTCTTTAGTGGCAAAACCAACTGCCCAAGTGCCTTTTCTTGGATATTGAATTAGAACTACACTTTTTTTTGATCCCTTTTTAGGAGCAAATGTTTCTGTCATTTGTCCAATAGCAGAATATATGGTTCTTAAAATTGGTATTTTTTTTAACAAATCATTAAATAACTGTAAAAATTTTTTACCGATAAATGAGAGTGACAATCCACCTACAAAAGTAATAAAGATTACTGAAAGTAAGATTTCTAAACCTGGTATCGCAAAAGGTAAATAGCTATTTGGATTTATTCCTTGTGGAATTAACTTTGATGAAATTGATATAAAAAATGTTGTGAGATATAATGTAATTCCAATAGGGACTAAAACAACAATTCCTGTTATAAAATAGTTTCTTAGTCTTGCTATAAATGAAATTCTTTTTCTTCTTAGTTTAGACATAACTTTAATTGATTATAAATTACATGTAATATAAATATCAAGAAAAGTGAATAGAAGAAATTTTATATATTTAATGGGTTGTGGCTGTCTTTCTGCAGGTTTGCACGCATGCACTACCACTCCAATCACAGATAGAAGACAATTAAAATTAATCCCAGAATCAAAATTAAATGCACAAGCTGCTCAATTGTATGAAAAAGTGAAACAAAAAGCTAAATTAAGTGACGATAAAGAGAGTTTAGATAAAATTATTGGAATTGGATCAAAAATAGAAACATCGATATCTGAGTATTTTTATAAAAATAATATGGAAGATCCGACTGTAAATTTTTCTTGGGAGTATATTTTAATCGATAATAAAAAAATTAAAAATGCATGGTGCATGCCTGGAGGAAAAATTGCTGTTTATACAGGTATGTTAGATATTACTAAAAATGATGATGGGTTAGCAGCTGTAATGGGTCATGAGATTGCTCACGCTGTTGCAAAACACTCAGTTGAAAGAGCAAGTAGATCAGTATTATTAAATACAACAACTGGGATAATTGATATAGCAACTGGTGGAAAATTATCTCAAGTTAATAAAACAACAGGTATGAATACAGTTGGTTTGTTATCCCAAATTGGACTAATGAACCCATTCACAAGAAAACAAGAGAGTGAAGCAGATTATTTAGGATTAATTTTTTCGTCTTTATCAGGTTATGATATTAGAGAAACTACTAAAATATGGGAAAGAATGAAGAAAGCGAATAAAGGCAAAGAACCACCTGAGTTTATGAGCACACATCCGTCGAATGACAGAAGAATTGAGCAAATTAATAACTGGACGAACGAGGTTATTTTAAAATACCCCCCAATAGCATGATGTATTGGTGAGCCCTGATGGACTCGAACCATCGACCCATTCCTTAAAAGGGAATTGCTCTACCAACTGAGCTAAGGGCCCAACACGAAAATTCTTATATTGATTTTTTGAAATTTGGCAATGGTTAAAATTTACAAAATATTAATGTACTTGTCATGAAATTCTTCAAAACTTCCCATTTTGATATTTTTTCGAATTTCATACATAAGTTCTTGATAAAAGTTAATATTATTTAATGTTAAGATCATTGAGGCTAACATCTCATTAGTATTGTGGAGGTGGTTTAAATAATTCTTAGAGTATTTGTTTAAGTCAAATTTAGTAACACTACTATCTAGAGGTGTATTATCTAGTTTATTTTCAGAATTTCTTATTTGAATTCTGCCATTCCAGGTAAAAGCTAATCCGGTTCTTCCTGATCTTGTTGGAAGTACACAATCAAACATATCTACACCCCTCTTGACTGCTCCTAATATATCGGATGGAGTTCCTACTCCCATTAAATATCTTGGTTTATCAATTGGTAAGTTATCTTTGATGCCATCTAAAACATCAAACATTTCTTGTTGAGTTTCTCCGACTGCTAGACCACCAATAGCATACCCATCGAATTCTATATCTATTAACTTTTTAAGAGATTCATTTCTTAAATCTTTAAATAATCCACCTTGAACTATACCAAATAAAGCTTTTTGTGGGTTTGTTCCAAATTCTTCTTTAGATCGTCGAGCCCACTCTGTAGATAAATCCATAGATAATTTAATTACATTATAATTATTGGTATTTTTTGGACATTCATCCATCACCATAACAATGTCTGAATTAAGTTTTTTTTGAATTTTAATACTTTCCTCAGGACTTAAAATAAAAGTTTTTCCATCTATATGTGACTGAAAGATTGCTCCTTTATCTCTATCAATTTTATTGAATTTCGATAAAGACATTACTTGATAACCTCCAGAGTCAGTCAGAATAGGAAGTTTGCAGTTCATAAATTTATGTAACCCACCAACTGCTTCGATCCTCTCGGTTCCAGGTCTAATCATTAAATGATATGTATTTGACAGAATTATTTCACTTCCTGTTTTGATAATATCGTCAATAAAAACACCTTTAACAGTGGCTTGAGTGCCAACAGGCATAAATGCAGGAGTGTTTATTTCTCCACGATGTGTTTGAATTAATCCAACACGATAATTTTTATTTTGATGTTTTACGCTAAAAGAAAAATTCTTTTTTAAGTCATCCATCCATTAAATTCTACTCAGATTTAAAGCTAATAATTTTATCTGGATTGGAAACAGAGCCATTGGGTCCATCCCCTTTTGTAATCATGTCAACAAACTCCATGCCCTCAATAACTTTTCCAAATACCGTATATTGTCTATCGAGATGCGGTGTTGGACCAAAACATATAAAGAACTGGCTGTTTGCACTATTTGGATCTGAAGATCTTGCCATTGATAACGTTCCTCTTTCATGTGGCAAATCATTAAACTCTTCCTTAAGATCAGGCATATCTGATCCACCCATACCAGCTCTACTTAAGTTGAAGCTTTCAGTGGATGAATTTCCAAATTGTACATCACCGGTTTGGGCCATGAAGCCATCGATTACTCTGTGAAAAACAACACCATCGTATTTCCCGCTATTAGCTAATTCGGTTATTCTTTTAACATGATTTGGTGCCACGTCTGGAAATAATTCAATTTTTAAATCGCCATCTTTTAATTTAAGTATCATTATGTTCTCCTTTGCATTTAAAGCTGTTGTTAATATAAATATTGATAAAAATAAAATACTAATTTTTTTAAGCATAAATTTCTTTCAGTGATTTGATAGTACTTTTAGTTGTAAATTTCCTTAGGTCACCCTTGTGTTGTGCTATTTCTTTAACAAATCTAGATGAAATAATCTGATTTTCAACGTCAGACATAAGAAAGACAGTTTCAACTTTATTATTTAATTTTCTATTCATTCCTGCTAGTTGAAACTCGTATTCGAAATCTGA
>CACKZF010000020.1 GCA_902604565.1 uncultured Pelagibacteraceae bacterium | reverse complement strand
AGCAGTGGTACCTGATCCTAAAAATGGATCTAAAATAAAATCATTTTTATTTGATGAGGCTAATATTATTCTATGGAGTAACGCTTCTGGTTTTTGAGTAGAATGGACTTTTTTTCCATTATTTTTTAATCTTTCTTTGCCATTACAGATTGGAAGGCTCCATGTAGATCTCATTTGGAGATCATCATTTAAGCATTTCAATGATTGATAATTGAAAGTGTATTTCGACCCCTCACTTTTTGATGCCCAAATAAGTGTTTCATGTGCGTTAGTAAACCTTGTTCCCCTAAAATTTGGCATTGGATTATTTTTATTCCAAATTACATCGTTTAGTATCCAAAATCCTAAATCTTGGATTGTAGCACCCACTCTAAAAATATTGTGATAACTACCAATTACCCAAATCGATCCATTCTTTTTTAATATTCTCTTACATTCTTTTAACCAATAAAAAGTAAATTCATCATAACTTTTTAAACTTTCAAATTGATCCCATTTATCGTCTACAGCATCTACTTTAGATGTATCTGGTCTACTCAATTCTTTTTTTAATTGAAGGTTGTACGGAGGATCAGCAAAAATAAGATCAAAAGTTTCATCAGGAATTTTTTTTAATTCCTTTAAACTATCTCCATTAATAATTTTGTTTTTTAAAGTTTGATTACTCATTTTTTTATTATTAATTAGACTCCAGAGTAGAGTCTCCGTCAACCTGAGATTGAATTATTTTGAGTCTACTTGTTACTATTTTTTTCTGTGACTCAATATGTTGTGTATAGGATTGAATGTTTTTCGATGAAATCTAGTTACTCCATATTTTCTAATAGCATTAATGTGATCTCTAGTTCCATAACCAGCATTTAAAACCCATTTATATTTTTTAAAACTTTCTGACATTTTGAGCATCAGTTTATCCCTTGAAACTTTTGCAATTATTGATGCTGCTGATATTTCTTTAATTTTTTGGTCTCCTTTAATTATTGTTTTAATAAGATAATTACTTAATTCTGGTGATTTATTCCCATCAATAAGTACTAAATTAGGTTTAACTTTTAGTTTTTTTATAGCTCTCTTCATGGCTAATAAACTAGCACTTAAAATATTTAGTTTTTCTATTTCCTTAACAGAGGCAGATCCTATTGCCCAAGTAGAATTTTTTTTTATAAATTTTGCTAATTTTTCTCTATCAATCTTAGTTAACTTCTTTGAGTCTTTGATCTCCTTCTTTCTAATATTTTTTTTAAGAATAACAGCTGCAGCATAAACTGGACCAATTAAACTTCCTCTACCAACTTCATCAACTCCAGCTATAATTTTTCTCATTTAGTAATAAAAAAATGATATAAAAGTACTCCAATTATCAAACCTTTAATAAAAGTAATCCACAATAATCCATAATTTGAAAGATTAAGTTTTTTTCTCCACCAATTTATATATTTTTTATGTATTTCTATCATCGTTAAGTTAGACTGATATTCTTAATTCATCAATTTTCTTCCTGATTTGTTTTAAATCAGCCCAAGAATATTTTTTTTGTTCAGCTTGTCTTAATAAATATGCTGGGTGAAATGTGATCATTGTCAAGTATGTTTTATTATGAATGATTAAATCTTTCCAAACACCTCTTTCTTTTGAAATTTTTATCTTAGATCCAAAAAGTGATTCCATGGCTGTACTACCCATCAGAATTAAAATTGTAGGATCAATAATTGAAATATGTTTTCGAAGAAAATTCGAATATCTATTAATTTCTGAAGGCTCAGGCTTTCTGTTATTTGGTGGTCGATAGTTAACTACATTAGTAATATAAATATTCCCTCTTTTTATTTGAATAGCCTCTAACATTTTATTTAATAATACCCCAGCGTCTCCCACAAATGGCTTCCCTTGCTCGTCTTCTTTTTGGCCTGGACCTTCACCAATTACCATAATTTTACTTTCGCTGTTCCCATCAGCAAATACTAGTTGCGTAGCATTATTTTTCAGTTCACAATTATCTATATTTTCGATTTCACTCTTTAATTTTAAAAGAAGTTTTTTTTTATCTTCTAGCTGTGGTTTAGTTTTAAGTCTGTTAATTGGCTTATCGTTAAATATATATTCAATTTCATTTGAGTTAAGATTTTCAAGGTTTAATATGTCATTTTGATTTTTGAGATTTAAAGTCATAAATTTAAATATGAAAATTTTATTAGTAATTTTATCATTTTTAGCACTGCAGACCAGTACATATTCAAGTACTTCTGAAGATAACAAATTCAATCAAAAGTATCTCTCTAATTATTTTTCTGCTTTAGTTTCATCAGGTAATCAAAAAAATGAGGCAGCACTTGATTATTTTAATTCATCTAAATTTCTTATCCAAAAACATGATAATTTTTTAAAAAAGTATGTATTTTCACTAGTTTTAAATGGACAAGTTAAAAAAGGAATAGACCAAATAAAAATTTCAAAAAATGATATTAATTCAAATACCTTTGAGCTTAACCTTCTCCTATTAGTTGATAGCTTTAAGAAAAAAGATTTTAAACAAGCCAATAAAAGAATCAAAGAATTTCAAATGGACAAAGATGATGGAACTTACGAATACGTAATTTACAAAATTTTAAAAGATTTTAATTATCTGTTTATTAAAAAAGAGGCTATTGAAGATAATAAATATGGATCATTAAGTTTAATTTCAACTGCTTTTCAGAATTGTTATTTAAACTCACAAAAAACAAATTCATATTTTGAAAGGTTATTAAATAGTTCTGATGGAGATTATTCGAGATATATGTATTTTTATTTTGCAAATCTCATTGAGAATAAAGAACTTAAAAAAGTAAATGAAGTATCAAAAAGAATTGAACCTTTAGGAGATAGTATATTATTACATCAAATCAAAGATTGGATTGATAATGAAGATTATAAAAAATTTAAAACTCATTTCTCTTGTAAAAATGAAAATGATATTTTGGCTGAGATTTTTTATTTGGTATCTAATTTGTTTTCCACGCAAAATATTTTTGATCAGTCAAATTTTTATTTAAGAATATCAGAATATTTAAATCCTAAATTTTATTTCAATCGGACTTTGCTTGCTGAAAATTATTACTTAAATAAGAATAATTACCAAGCTAATAAAATTTTAGAAGATTTCAAAAAAAAAGATAAATTATACTTTTGGTATAAAATAAAAAAGATTGGAAGAATACTATCTGAAGATAATTCAGAAGAAGAAGCTGCAATTTATATTAAGAAGCATTTCAATTTTATAAAGTCTCCAACTTTAAAAATCCTTTATGACTATGCAAACATTAATAAAGGTTTTGAAAATTATGAAATTGCTATCGAATATTACACCGAATTAATGAAAAAGGTTGAAAAGAATTCTTATGCGCTCTCTAGGATTCTTTACAGAAGAGGTAGCAGCTATGAAAGGATGGGAAATTATGAAAAAGCGGACAAAGATATGTTGGAGAGTTTAAAAATATATCCAAATGAACCATATACTATGAATTATCTTGCTTATAGTTGGCTAGAGAGAAACCACAAAATAGATGAAGCAATAGAAATGATACAGTCAGCCTACAAACAAAAAGAGGACGATCCATATATAACAGATTCTGTTGGTTGGGGATATTATTTGATAGGTGATTATATCAATGCTGAAAAATATTTAAAAAGAGCCTTGCAGCTTATGCCAGACGATCCAATTGTTAACGATCATTATGGTGATGTTCTTTGGAAACTAAATAAAAAACTACAAGCAAATTATTATTGGCGGGCTGTTTTAGAGCTTGAGGAAACAGAAGATAAAATGAAATCAAAAATAAAATCTAAGTTATTAGAGGGTTTAAAAAAATCATAATTAATGAGATTTGAAAAGATTAAGTCACACGCAAAAGTTAATCTATCTCTCAACGTGCTAGGAAAACGAAAATCAAAACTTCATGATTTAGAAACTCTAGTTGCTTTTGTCGACTTACATGATCAAATTTTTATAAAAAGAACAAATAATAAAAATCACATAGTAAAATTTTCAGGAGATTTTTCTAATAAAGTGCCAAAAATAAATACCGTTAGTAATTTGCTAAATATTCTCGATAAAAAAAAAAAATTAAAAAATAATAAATATTCAATTTTAATAAAAAAAAATATTCCCCAAGAAGCTGGACTTGGTGGAGGCTCAATGAACGCGGCCTCTTTAATTAATTACTTTGAAAAAAAAAATAAAATTAATTTAACGTTAAAAGAGAGATATGATTTATGTTCAAAAATAGGGTCGGATGTAATCTTAGGTATTGATCAAAAAAATTTAATTATTTCTTATAAAAAAAAAACTACAAAAATTAAAAAAAATTTAAAAATTTTTACTTTAATGGTTAAGCCAAATTTTGGCTGTTCGACAAAAAGTATTTTTAACCGAGTTAGACATTACTCAAAACCACAATTATCAAAAATAAGGTCAAAAAATATTGACTTTAATTTAATGTCAAAGTTAAAAAATGATTTAGAGATCATATCTACAAAAAAATATCCTAGACTTCAGAAACTTAGAGATTATTTTTTAAATATTGATAAAAATTCATATGTAAGAATGACAGGATCTGGTTCAACAATCGTTGGGTATTTTAAGTCCAAAAAAGCCGCACTAAACGCAAAGAAATTATTAAGAAAAAATTATAAAAACTATTGGTGTAATTTATCAAAAACTATATAAAGCTTTTTTTTTGTGATATATGAAATTAATTTTGGGGTGTAGCCAAGTGGTAAGGCAGCGGTTTTTGGTACCGCCATCCTAGGTTCGAATCCTAGCACCCCAGCCACTTATGTATAATTTTTTTAGAAAAATCTTTAAAACAAACAAAAAACTTACACCAAAAGATAGCTCTTTTTTAAGCATATATAATAACACAGAAGTTTCAAAACTTTTTGAAGCGATATCAAATTTTAATAATACTAGTGAACTTAGATATGTAGGTGGATGTGTTAGAAAAATTTTAAATCAGGAAGATGTTGATGATATTGATCTATCTGTAAATCTAAATCCAAATCAAATTAAAGAGTGTTTGCAATCAAACAGCATTAAATTCTTTGAAACTGGTATAAAACATGGGACTATCACTGCAAATATAGGTCAAAAAAATTTTGAGATTACATCACTAAGAGAAGATGTAGATACAGACGGAAGACATGCAAAAGTTAAATACACAACAGACTGGTTAAAGGACTCATCAAGAAGAGATTTCACCATTAATTCTATTTATGCGGATAAAGATGGCAATTTGTTTGATCCCAATGGAGGCGTAAAACATTTAGAAGAGGGTAGGGTAATATTTATAGGTAATGCAGATAAAAGAATTCAGGAAGATTATTTAAGAATTTTGAGATATATAAGATTCTTTATAAGTTATAGTAATCATACCCATAATTCATCAGTTAAAAAATCAATCAAGCAAAACATTGCTGGTGTAGCTAATCTTTCAAAAGAAAGATTAATGAGCGAATTAAAAAAAATTATTTTATCTAAAAATTTTTTACAATTATCAAAAGACTCTTTTTCATTAGAAATTTTAACAACAATTTTTCCTCAGCTTGTTAATCTTAATAATTTAGAAAAAATAAATGAATATTCAAAAAATATATTTTATAAAAAATCATTTATTTTTTTAATTTCTTACTTAATTATAGATGAAACTGATAATGCCAATTATTTCTTATTTAAGTATAATTTATCAAATGAAGATAAAAAAAGAGTAAAGTTTCTTATTGAAAATCATGAATTATTTTATGAAAAAGATTACTTTAATAAAAAAAATCTTCAAAGAATTTTTTATTTTTATGATAAATCATATGTTATTGATTTATTAGATTTAAAAATTTTTAACTCTAAGACAGCACCAAAAAAACTAATTGAATTAAAAAAATATTTTGAACAGTTTGAGAAACCTATTTTTCCATTAAAAGCCCAGGATTTACTTGAAAAATACAAATTAAAAGAAGGCAAAGAATTTGGACAAAAAATTAGATTACTCGAGGAAATGTGGTTAAATAATAGCTTTAAAATAAGTAATAAGGAAATTGATAACTTATTTAGAAATTAAATATATTTAACGTCTTTTATTTCAAAATTTTTTACACCTGCAGGAGTTTTAATTTCAACTAAATCTCCCTTATTTTTACCAATCAGACCCATACCAATTGGCGATTTAAAATATATTAGTTTTTCTTTTAAATCTGCCTCATCTTTTCCAACAATTTTATATTTCACACTTTCATCAGTATCTAAATTTTGCAGCATTATTGTTGAACCAAATATAACTTTTCCATCGTTATCTAATTTAGAAACATCAATAACATTTGCTCTAGCAATTAAATCCTCAACTTCTTGAACTCTTCCCTCATTGTGAGATTGTTGTTCTTTTGCAGCATGATATTCGGCATTTTCTTTAAGGTCTCCATGTGATCTTGCTTCGGCTATAGCTGCAACTATCTCTGGTCTTTTTTTCTCTTTTAAGAAAATTAATTCTTCTTTTAATTTTTCCAAACCTCTAACTGTGATTGGTTCTTTTTCCATAATTTATTTCCATTTTGCAACAGGTGGTAATGACATTAAAATAGCTTCAACATTACCATTTGTTTGTAAACCAAACTTTGTACCTCTATCATAAAGTAAGTTAAATTCAACATATCGACCTCTTTTTTCTAATTGAATTTCTCTTTGTTTATTTGACCATTTTTTTTTATATTTTTTTAGTATTATTTCTCTAAAAATATTTTTAAAACTTATTCCTACCTCTCTTACAAAATTAAAATCTTTTTCCCAATTTTCTTTTTTATAATCAAAAAAAATTCCTCCTATACCTCTAGGTTCTTTCCTATGTGGCAAATAAAAATATTCATCACACCATTTTTTATATTTTTTATAAAAATTTTTATTGTGTTTGTCACAAGATTTCTTTAATTCATTATGAAACCATTTTTCTAAACTTTTGTCTTTCAGGCAAGGTGTAACATCCATCCCTCCACCAAACCATCCATGAGAAGTATAAATATATCTAGTGTTAAAATGCATAGCAGGAACATGAGGGTTTTTCATATGCATTACTACTGATATACCCGCTGCCCAAAAGTTTGGATTTTTATCTCCCCCAGGAATTCTGTTTCTAAATTCTTTTGAAAATTTTCCATACACTTCTGAAAAATTTACACCTACTTTTTCAAAAATTTTTCCATTTTCTAAAATTCTAAATTGGCCCCCACCTTCATTTGAGTTTTTACCTCTTTCCCAATTTTTAATTTTGAAGATATTTTTTTTCGCTTCTAATTCCTCAATTTCTTGACAAATTACTTCTTGTAAAGTCTTAAACCAATTTCGAGCTAGTTTTTTTTTAATTGTTTGATCCATAGATATTTGATTGTCTTATATTTTCTGACAATACTATTGCAACTGAAGATGCGAGGTTCAAAGATCTTTTTTTTTCAATCATTGGTATTTTTATCCTATTCTCTAGCCTTTTATGAACCTCATCTGGAACGCCAGCACTTTCTCTTCCAAATAGTAATGTGTCATTGTATCTAAATTTAAATTCAGTGTAAATTTTACTGGCCTTAGTGGTCATCAAAACTACTCTATCATTCTTTTTTGCTTCAAAAAATTCATCTGAACTTTTGTAAATCTTCATCAATTTTTCATCCAGGTAGTCCATCACAACTCTTTTAAAGCGCTTGTCATTTAGTAAAAATCCACAAGGCTCTATAATCTCAAGAACAGCCCCAAGGCAAGAACAAGTTCGAGCTATCGCAGCCGTATTTTGTGGTATATCAGGCTCGTAAAGTGCTATTTTAGGCATCGATTTAGTTTTTTTGTGTGTCATTGTTACCATGGAAAAATAACGTTTTTCTTCATATATGAAATCATATATTAAGAAAAAATTAAAATAATAATAAATGTCCGATTCAGAAAAAAAGAAGCCAAATAGAAGAGATTTTATAGTAACCGCAACAACGGCAGCAGGTGCAGTAGGGGTCGGCGCGGTTGTTTGGCCATTAGTTGATCAAATGAACCCAGATGCTTCAGTTAAAGCCCTAGCAAGCACAGAAGTAGACATAAGCGCTGTTGAGCCTGGTCAATCGATAACTGTTTTGTGGAGAGGTAAACCAGTGTTTATAAAAAGAAGAACTCAAGATGAAATTGATAGTGCGAGAGCTGTTGATCTAAGTGAATTGAAACATCCTGAAAAAGATGAGGATAGAGCAAAAAATCCAGAGTGGCTTGTAATGTTAGGAGTATGCACTCACCTTGGATGTGTACCTTTAAATGATAAAGGAGATTATGGAGCATGGTTTTGTCCATGTCATGGTTCACACTACGATACATCTGGAAGAATTAGAAAAGGACCGGCACCTACAAATATGGAAGTACCAAAATACGAATTTGTAAATAGCAACACTATTAAAATTGGATAGAAAATTTTATGAGCGATCACGAATACACACCTAAATCAAAAGTTGGAAAATGGTTTAATGATAGACTTCCATTACTAACACTTGCAAACCATTTAACAGATTATCCTACTCCTAAAAATTTAAATTACTGGTGGACATTTGGTGGAATTCTTACTTTTTGCTTAATCACTCAAATAATTACAGGTATTGTTTTGGGTATGCATTACGTAGCGCATGCTGATTTAGCGTTCCAGAGCGTAGAACACATAATGAGAGATGTAAATTATGGTTGGTTAATAAGATACGTACATGCAAATGGAGCATCTATGTTTTTCTTAGCTGTTTATATTCATATCTTTAGATCTTTGTATTATGGTTCATATAAATCACCAAGAGAAGTAATTTGGATTATAGGTATGTTGATTTATTTCCTTATGATGGCAACTGCATTTATGGGGTATGTTCTTCCTTGGGGACAAATGAGTTTCTGGGGTGCAACAGTAATTACTAACTTATTTAGTGCTATTCCTTTAGTAGGGGAGAGTATCACGAATTGGCTTTGGGGAGGTTACTCAGTTGATAATCCAACTTTAACAAGATTTTTTAGCTTACACTATTTGTTTCCTTTTTTAATTTTAGGATTAGTAGTTCTTCACATTTGGGCACTGCACGTACCTGGAAACAACAACCCTATTGGAATAGACATAAAAAAACCATCTAAGGATACCGTCCCATTTCATCCGTATATAGTGATTAAAGATGCATTTGCACTTTTAATATTTTTATTAATATTTGCTTTCTTTGTATTCTTTTCACCTAATATACTAGGTCATGCAGACAATTATATTGAGGCAAACCCGCTAGTCACACCTGCTCACATTGTACCTGAATGGTACTTATTACCATTCTATGCAATCTTAAGATCAGTCCCTGATAAACTGCTTGGAGTGATTGCGATGTTTGCTGCAATATTTGTATTAGTGATTTTACCTTGGTTAGATACTTCAAAAGTTAGATCAACTGTTTTTAGACCTATATATAAACAGTTCTATTGGTTTTTAGTTGCTGATGTATTAATACTTGGTTATGTAGGAGCAATGCCAGCAGAGGGCTTATACTTATTGATAGCAAGAGTGGCAACAGCCTATTACTTTGCACACTTTTTAATAATTTTACCTTTCTTAGGTATGAAGGAAAAAACTACCCCATTACCTCTTAGTATAACGGAGCCTGTATTGGGGGGATCGGCTGATATGGCGATAGCTAGAAATAATTCAGATTTTAAAGAGAAACTGTGAAAATCTTTTTAAAATTAACTTTCTTATTTGTTATAATTTCATCATTAATTTTACCTAGAGCAAATGCTGCTGGCGAACAGCAAGAATTATTAAAAGTTGATTGGTCTTTTAAGAGCTTCTTTGGTAAATTCGATAGAGCTTCATTACAAAGAGGATATCAAGTTTACACAGAGGTTTGTGCCTCGTGCCATTCACTTAAACATTTAAGTTATAGAAATCTTGCAGAAAAAGGCGGACCAGAGTTTACAGAGCTTGAGGCTAAAGCAATTGCCTCAAATTTTGAGGTAACAGACGGACCAAATAGTGACGGAGAGATGTTTGAAAGGCCAGCTAAATTATCTGATAAATTTGTAATGCCTTATGCAAATGTTCAGGAAGCTATTGCTGCTAACGGTGGGGCCTATCCTCCAGACATGTCAGTGCTAGTTAAAGCTAGAAGTGGTGGAGCAAATTATATTTATTCTGTTTTAATGGGCTATGATGCGCCACCAGCAGGCATGGAACTAGATGATGGTGTTTATTACAACAAATATATGTATGGCAACAAAATCAAAATGGCATCTCCTTTAGATGATGACATTGTAGAGTACGCTGATGGAACAAAAGCAACAGTAGATCAAATGGCTAAGGATGTAACAACATTTTTACAATGGACTGCAGAACCACATTTAGAAACAAGACATAAACTAGGTTTTAGGGTGATTATATATTTATCAGTGTTAACAATTTTAGTTTATTTCAGTATGAAAAAAATCTGGTCACGTATTGAAACGAAAGTTTAAAATATCTCCGTCTTTTACAATATATTCTTTACCTTCCAATCTCATTTTTCCAGCCTCTTTAGATTTTACCCATCCCTGATTATTTAAAAAATCCTTGTAAGAAATTGTTTCAGCTCTTATAAATCCTTTCTCAAAGTCAGAATGAATTTCTCCAGCAGCATTTGGTGCTGTAGACTCTTTTGTAATAGTCCAAGCTCTAGTCTCTTCTGGTCCTGACGTAAAAAATGTTTGTAAGGATAGAAGTTCGTATCCTTTCCTTATTAATGAATTAAGTCCTGTCTCTGACATATTGATCATTTTCATATAATTTTTTTTTTCATTTTCATCCTCTAATTGGTTTATTTGATTTTCTATATCTGCAGAAATTACCAATGTATTTTTTTCATCAAATTTTTTTATAAAGTCCTCAGTATATTTGTTACCTGACTTAATACTCTCCTCGTCTACATTACACACATATAGTTTTGGTTTAGTACTAAGAAGTCCACTATTTTTTAAAAGTTTTCCATCAAATTCATTTGTGATTAATGTTAAATCACCATCCTCATCTATTATCTTTTGAGCTGCCTCAAGTAATTTAAGCTCTTCAATATCAACATTTTTTTTATTTTTTTTATCAAGTCTCTTTTGAATTGACCCTAAATCAGCTAACTTCATTTCAGTTTCTATGATCTCTAAATCTCTGACAGGATCAACGTCAGGGTTAACATTTTGAATATCATCTGAGTCAAAACATCTAATCATATGTATAATGGCATCAACTTCTCTGATGTGAGATAGAAATTTATTACCTAATCCCTCCCCTTTGGAAGCTCCTTTAACGAGACCTGCAATATCAACAAATGAGATTGTAGCGTTAATTTTTTTTTTTGAAATCGAAATTTCAGCTAGTTTATCAAGTCTTTCATCCGGAACTGCTACAATGCCTATATTTGGATCAATTGTGCAAAAAGGAAAATTTTCTGCTTGTGCTTTATTAGAGTTTGTTAAAGCGTTAAATAAAGTAGACTTACCAACATTTGGTAATCCAACGATTCCACATTTAAAACCCATTTAATTGTTGTTAACAGTACTAGAAAATAAGTCTAATTTTTTATCAATCAATATAGTTAAAGACTCAATTATATTACTTGTTATTGAGTCTAAATGAACTTGTTCATCCTCATTAAAGTCATTTAACACATAATCAGATACAGGTATTTTATTTTCTGGCTTTCCTATGCCAATACGAACTCTTGAATATTCCTTGCCTATAAATTTGTCAATTGATGCGATACCGTTATGACCTGCACTCGATCCGCCAAACTTTGCTTTAATTTTTCCAAATTCGATATCTAGGTCATCATGAAATACAATCACATCTTCTGCATCTATTTTGAAGTATTCAAGTAGCTCTCTAATACAAATCCCTGAATTATTCATAAATGTGAGAGGTTTAATTGCATATATTTTCTTATCACCAATATTTCCAGTAGTTAATAATCCCTTAAATTTTGGTTTTTGTTTAGACAATCCAAATTTTTGGTTAATTGCATCTACAATCTTAAAACCAATATTATGTCTATTATTTTGACTATTTGGAGTCGGATTTCCTAAACCAACAAGTAACAACATATCAAATTAAATCTGGAAAAAAAATTTCACTATCTATTATTTTTTATCTGATGAGGATTTATCTTCTTCTTTAGTTTTGTCACCCTCAGCCTTATCACCATCAGTTGATGTTTTATCCCCACCTTCTGCAGCTGCTTCTGCTCCTTCTGCGGCTTCACCTTCAGCTGCCTCTGCTGGTTTTTCTGGCTCTTTAACTACCGTAGGTGCAGCGACCGTTGCAATTACGAAGTCTCTACCTTGAATCGTAGGGGAAACATTTTCAGGTAAATTAATTGAAGAAATTTTTATACTTGTACCAATATCTAAACCTTCTAAATCTACAATAAGCTCAGTTGGAATATTTTCTGCGGGACATCTTAATTCTACCTTACGTCTCACAATATTTAGTACACCTCCACGTTTAAGTCCTGGTGATAGTTCATTGTTTATAAATTTCACTGGTATTTCTAAAATAATTTTTCCACCTTTAACAATTCTCATTAAGTCGAAATGAATAGGCTCATCAGTAACAGTGTCAAAAGCAATATTTCTTGTTAGAACTTTTTGTTCTTTCCCATCTAAACTAATAGAAATTACGTTAGATAAAAAATTTTCTTTATTTATTAAATTTTTTAGTTCTTTAGTTGTAATTGAAATTTTTTCATTTGGCTGTTCTCCACCATAAACTATACCTGGAACATTACCTTTACTTCTTAGGTGATTCACTTGACCCTTAGTTTTTGTTTCTCTAATCGTAGCTTGTATTGTGCTCATAAAAAGCTGGTTTTTAACCGAAGTTTGCTAATTTTACAAGTTTTATTTAAATAGATCTGAAACAGATGTTGAATTAGAAATCCTTTTAATAGCTTCAGCCAACAATATTGATATTGATAATACTTCAATATTTCTTACTTTTTTCAACTTGTCTGAACTGTCTATACTATCTGTAATAACTAAATTTTTAATTTTTGAATTCTTTATTTTTTTAACTGCATCACCACTAAAAACACCATGTGTTGCATATACATGAACTTCTTTTGCACCTCTTTTTAATAAAGCATCTGCCGCATTAACAATTGTTCCTCCAGAATCAATTATATCATCAGTTAAAATACAAATTTTGTTTTTAACATTTCCAATGACATTCATAACTTGTGACTTTCCAGGACTAGGTCTCCTTTTGTCAACTATTGCTAAACCGACATCTAATTTTTTTCCTAAAGCTCTTGCTCTTTCAACACCTCCAACATCAGGTGCAACACAAATTATATTATTACTTTTAATTTTCCTTTTAATATGCTTTGCAAAGATTGGAGTAGCAAAAAGGTTATCAACTGGTATATCAAAAAAACCTTGAATCTGTCCTGCGTGCAAATCTACTGTCACTACTCTATCAGCTCCTGCATTTGTAATCAAGTTTGAGACTAATTTTGCAGAAATAGAAGTTCTTGGTACAACCTTACGATCTTGTCTGGCATAGCCAAAATAAGGAATTACTGTAGTTATGTTTTTTGCAGATGATCTTTTAAGTGCATCTATACAAAGAAGCAACTCCATTAAATTATCATTTGCTGGAGAGGACACTGATTGAATTATAAAAATACTGTTACCTCTTATATTTTCATTAATTTCAATATATATCTCACC
>CACKZF010000019.1 GCA_902604565.1 uncultured Pelagibacteraceae bacterium | reverse complement strand
ATTGTTGATTTTGCAATGAGGTATGGAAATCCAAGTATTAAAAGTAAAATTAATAAGCTACACAAAATGGGCTGTGAAAATTTAACTATCTTACCTCTCTACCCACAATATGCAGCCGCAACAACAGCAACAGTTTGTGATGAGGTTTACAGAACTTTGATGAAAATGAGGTGGCAACCTAATCTTAAGATAATTCCACACTACGAGTCAGAGCCTTCATACATAGAGGCAATAAAAAATAGTATATTGAAAAAAATTAGTGAAATAAAGTGGAAACCAGATTTAATTGTAGCATCTTACCATGGTATACCTAAAAAATACTTTGAAAAAGGTGATCCTTATCATTGTTATTGTCATAAAACTACTAGACTCATTTCAGAAAAATATTCGGATATTGAAATAAAAACCACTTTTCAATCAAGATTTGGTCCTCAAGAATGGTTACAACCTTACACAGATAAAACTTTTGAAGCCTTACCTAAAGAAGGTAAGAAAAATATTCTAGTTATTTGTCCAGGGTTCTCATCTGATTGTGTTGAAACTTTAGAGGAAATATCGATTCAAGGAAAAGAAAGCTTTGTTAAATCAGGAGGTGAAAATTTTGAAATGATACCATGCTTAAATGATAATGATGATCATATTAATTTATTTCAACATCTTATCATGAAAAATATTTAATTTATGAGTGGTTATCTTTTATTTAAGTCACTCCATTTAATCGCAGTAATTTCTTGGATGGCAGGACTTTTATATCTACCTAGAATATTTGTTTACCACGTTGAAAATTTTGAAAAGGATCAAGCAACTGAAATTTTTGAAACTATGGAGAGAAAACTTTACAATTACATAATGCGACCAGCAATGATATTATCCTGGTTATTTGGTATTATATTAATCTGGATAAATGGTATTGAAACTTTTACTTATCTATGGCTACAGCTTAAAATTCTCTTAGTCATATTATTGACGATTTATCATGAATATCTTGGAAAGTGCATGCGTTCTTTAAAATTAAAAGAAAATATAAAATCATCTAAATTTTTCAGAATAATCAACGAAATACCAACAATATTGCTTATTTTCATTGTTTTTATTATAGTTTTTAAACCTATCTAGGGTTGAAATTTTTAAACTAGTATATATATTCCTATCATCTCTAACAAAAACCCCCACAAATGAATATTCAAGAATTAAAAGAAAAAAGCTCAGAAAAGTTAATCACCGAAGCAGAAAAATTAGGAATTGAAAACGCTAGTACCTTAAGACGGCAAGAAATTTATTTTGCGATTTTAAAAAAACTTGCAGAAAAAGGTGAAGAGATAACAGGCGGTGGTGTATTACAACTACTCCAAGATGGTTTTGGATTTCTTAGAGCCATGGAGTCTAACTATTTACCAGGGGCAGATGACATTTATGTAAGTCCAAGTCAAATTAGAAGATTTGGATTAAGAACTGGAGATTCAGTTGAAGGTCCTATAAGATCTCCAAAGGAAGGTGAAAGATATTTTGCTCTTCTCCAGGTTAGTAAAATAAATTTTGAAGAACCAGATAAATTTAAACATAAAATAGCTTTTGATAACTTAACCCCTTTGTATCCTAATAAACAATTAGGAATGGAAGTTGAAAGTAATAAAGTTGAGAAGAAGCCTGACTTAACTCCAAGATTAATTGACTTAGTTAGTCCGATTGGAAAAGGACAAAGATCGCTAATTATTTCACCACCAAAAGCTGGTAAAACAATGATTTTACAAAGTATAGCAAACTCAATCACAGCCAATCATCCTGAATGTTATTTAATGGTTTTGCTAATTGATGAAAGGCCTGAGGAAGTCACAGATATGCAAAGAACTGTAAAAGGAGAAGTTATAAGTTCTACATTCGATGAACCAGCTCAACGTCATGTTGCTGTTGCTGAAATGGTAATTGAAAAAGCTAAAAGGTTAACTGAACACAAAAAAGATGTCGTAATTTTATTAGACTCTATAACAAGATTAGGAAGAGCATATAATGCCGTTGTTCCAAGTTCTGGTAAGGTTTTAACGGGAGGGGTGGACGCGAACGCTCTTCAAAGGCCAAAGAGGTTTTTTGGTGCAGCAAGAAATATAGAAGAAGGTGGATCCCTAACAATTATTGCTACAGCTTTAATTGATACAGGAAGCAGAATGGATGAAGTTATTTTTGAAGAATTTAAAGGAACAGGAAATAGTGAAACTATTTTGGATAGAAAAATTTCAGAGAAGAGAATTTACCCTGCAATTGATATTACTAAATCAGGTACAAGACGAGAAGAACTTATTTTCGATAAAAATGATTTGCAAAAAATGAATGTGTTGAGAAGAATTATTGCTCCGATGGGATCTATGGATGCAATTGATTTCATTAATTCAAAGTTAAAGACAACAAAAAATAATGCTGAGTTCTTTAATTCAATGAATAAACCATCATAAATAACCTAATTCAAGCATTTCTACTCTAAATTTATTTTCTATTTCTTCTGAAATACTTCTATCTAAATTTTTTTTCCAATCGTTTGCAGGGCCTTGATGAAAAAATTTGACATTATTTTGTTGTTTATCAACTGTTTGTTCCTTAAATTTTCCCTCAATTTCTAAACGTTGCAAATTTTTAAAAGAGCATGTTTCAATAGCTGTTTTAATTTTCTCTTCATCAAATTTTAAATTTAAATGATTTTCTAAATATTTAGATACCTTTATAAATTCCGCATAAGGTTCTACTAATAAATTTTCATATTTTATTAATAAATAGTTTTTTGTTTTATTTTTCCAAGATAAATAATTTGTTTTCCAAGAACTTATTAGAGTTGGAATTTTATTCTCCATTGGTTTAACTTTATCATCACTTATAATTCCAAGCCAATTGTGTTCTCTAAATAAAAAATCTTTTACTTCTTCATAATTTCCTAGAGAAAAATGATTTTTTACTGAACAAGCAACATTTCTAGGATCTCTAACAATATATATTACTCCTAATGAGTTATTGTCATCTGTAAACTCAAAATTTTCAATTTTACAATTTACATGATGTGTTTTAAGAAATTTTATTTTATCGTCAAGATTTAAATAATTTTGCACATTGGACCAATTCCGGTAAATTTTTTTTACATCTTGAAGATCATCAGCATAATTTTTAAATTGAGATCGTAGGGGAAATTGTGTTATTTTTTCGAGTTTAGAAAAATCAACATTTCCATCACTGGTGTACAAAAGAGAAGAAATGAAAGATCTAACCCATGTGTTCCCACTCTTAGGATATGACGCCAACCAAATAATCATCTATAAATAACCTAACTCTTCCATTTCATTCTTAAATTCATTTTCTATTTTTCTAATAATATTTTTACTTAATATATTTTTCCAATTATTTTTTTTACCTAAGTTAAAAAACTTTAGTCTTTCTTTACTTTCCTTTTTTATTGGAGCTTCATTAAAACCAACTTTATTTTCTAATTCTTTTAGTTTTCCAAACTCACATTCTTTAATACTCTCTTTAATTTTTTGTTCGTTTATTTTTAAGTTTGAATTAGAAATTTTTTTTATAAATTGTAAAGTTTTTTTAAAAGTAAAATAAGTTTCATTCTCAAGCTCCTCATATTTAATTAAAAGAATAGGATATTTAATATTTTCAGCCCACGATTTATAGTTCAATGACCATGAGAGGATTGGTTGAAATGCAAGAAATCTATTTTTTTGTTTAAAAAAAAGAGCTTTATTTTTATTTTTCATAAATTCTAAAGCTTGTTCGTACGTTATTTGATAATGATTACAAATTGATGTTATTACATTTCTTGGATCTCTTACGATGTATATTACACCAAGAGTATTTTCGTTATTAGTAAAAGAGGAATTATTTATTTTAAATAAAGCATTATGAGTTTTAAAAATTTTTAAATTTCTATTTTTGTTTATTTTTTCCTGTGCTCTAATCCAGTATTTTGCAGTGTCTTCAACTTTTTCAAATTTGTCTTGGTAATTTGTAAAATATTTTGCATTTGGAAAAGAATCTATGTTTTCTAATAAATTAAAATTAAAGCTTCCATTTTCAGAGTATAAGTATGATGATAACAGCGCTCTTAGCCAAGTATTACCACTCTTTGGGTATGACGCCAACCAAATGATCATTTATAAATAACCCAATTCTGACATTTCTGTTGAATATTTTTTATTAATTTCTTCAACTAAATTACCTTCTAAAATATTATTCCAATCATTATTTGGTCCTAAATAAAAAAACTTATTTTTTACCCCTTCATTATTAGTTGAACTTTCAGTAAATCCATATTTTTGTTCCATAGATTGTAAATTTGTAAAAGAACTTAATTTTACTGCATTTTCAATTTGTTCTTTACTAAACTTCACTCTAAGAACTTTAGAAATAAAGTTAGTTACTTTGGTAAATTCTTCTAGAGGGTTTTTTACAAGATCTTCATATTTTACTAAAAAATAATTTTTTTTCATATTTTTCCAAGATATATAATGAGTTCTCCAAGAACCAACTATTTGAGGTAAAGGATGTTTTTCTTTGTTTAAATATTTTTCTTTTTCTTTTTCTGATGGTGTAAGAATTTGATTGTCATAAAATAAAAATTTTTTTGCATCTTCATAATTTGACAAACTATAATGATTTTTTAATGAAGTTATTACATTTCGCGGATCTCGCACAATGTGAATTGTTGCAAGAGTATTATTTACATCAGTAAAAGCACAATCTTTGTATCTAATGAACATGTTATGAGTTTTAAAAAATCTAAAACTTTTATCTGAGTTAATTCTATTTTGTGAATTTATCCAATTTTTTGCAATTTCATCAATATCAAGAACATCTTTTAAGAGACCTTTAAAATGAGTTTTATCTGGGTATGATATAATTGCTTTTAGATGATTTAAATTAAGATCTACTTTCTTACCCATTAATAATGATATTATAAAAAATCTTAACCAAGTATTACCACTCTTTGGGTATGACGCTAACCAAATGATCATTTATAAATAACCTAATTCTGACATTTCATTTTTAAATTCTTTTTCTATTTCTTCTTTTATTTCTTTGTCTAATATTTTTTCCCATTTATTATCAGGCCCTAAGTTAAAAAATTGTTTTAATTGTCCACTTTCTTTATCTTTTATGGCTTCTTTATAACCACCACTTTGTTCTAGTTTCTTTAAATTTTCAAAGGAATTTGATTTTATTGCTAGCTCAATTTTATTTTCCTCAATTTTTACATTCATTAAATTAGAAATATAATTATAGATTTTGCGAAATTCTTTATTCGGATCAGATATTAAATCTTCATATCTAACAAGAAGATAATTTTTTTTAAAATTTTTCCATGTATTGTAATGATTTTTCCACGAAAAAATTGGAGTAAACATATTTTTATTAACATTAGGATCTAATTTATCAAACTTTTTTCCCAATGTTTTATTATTATCAAGTAAAAATTTTTTAGCTTCATAATAATTTTTTTTAGAAAAATGATACAAAATAGATGTAACTATATTCCTAGGATCTCTTACTATATGTATTGCTCCTAATGAAGTTTCATAATTTGTGAAAGTTGAGTCTCCAATTTTACACAAAGCATGATGAGTTTTAAGAAATTTAATCTTATTATCTGAATTAATCCTTCTTTGAGAATTAATCCAGTTAGATGATATTTCTTTGACATCATCAATATTATCTAGAAGATTATTAAAATGAGACCTTAGTGGATACTGAGGAATATTGTGTAATTCTTTTAAATTTGCCTCGTTATTTTTATTAAATAATAAAGAAGCAATAAATGATCTTACCCAGGTATTGCCACTTTTAGGATATGATGCGAGCCAAATAATCATTCAGAAAATTATATAATTATGATCAATATAAAACTATAATAATAAAATGACTATTTATGCACTGTCCTCAGGACCTGGAATGGCAGGCATTGCTGTTATAAGAGTCTCAGGGCCCAGGGCAGCAGATGCAACTAAGTTATTAATTAAAAGTGAACTTCCAAAACCAAGGATAGCAACTATTAAAAAATTCAATAAAATCAATAATTCTGAACTTATTGATGAGGGAATACTAATATGGTTTCCTAGTCCTCACAGCTACACAGGTGAAGATATGTCCGAAATTCATGTGCATGGCAGCATAGCAGTAGTAAGATCAATTTTAGATCAATTATCAAAAATTGAAGACTGTCGTTTAGCTGAACCTGGGGAGTTTACAAAGCTTGCTTTTCAAAATGGAAAAATAAACCTTCTTAAAGCTGAGAGTATCTCGGATCTTATTTCTGCAGAAACTGAAATTCAAAGACAACAAGCAATTAAAATTATGAGTGGAAAAAGTTCAGAAAAATTTAATTCACTCAGAGAAAAACTTTTAAAAATTTTATCAAATGTCGAGGCAAAAATAGATTTTCCAGAAGATGATCTTCCTGATGATGTAATTAAGAATATTAAAATTGACTCAGAAAAAGTTAGAAATGAGATTGAAAAAATTTTGAACGACCAAAAAGTCGGTGAAAGAATTAGAGAAGGTTTTAAGATTGCAATAATTGGTCCTGCAAATGCTGGTAAGTCATCTTTATTAAATTATCTTTCTAATCGTGATGTAGCTATCGTTTCAGAAATTGCAGGAACAACAAGAGATGTGATTGAAGCTCATTTAAATTTAGACGGATATCCAGTTGTGATTTCTGACACTGCTGGGATAAGAGAGTCACAAAATGAGATTGAAAAAAAAGGAATTAAATTAGCACTTAAACGAGCGGAGGATGCCGACCTTAACATTATAGTAATAGAGCCAAAAAGTGTTAATTTTACTGGTTTTTTGAACGATCTAATAAGTGAAAAGTCAATAATTGTTATCAATAAAATAGATCTTGGCTACAAAAATATTAATCATCAAATTGAAAAATTTAATCCAATTTTTTTGTCAATTAAAAAAGAAACAAACCTTGATGAGTTGATAAATAGAATTAAAGATAAATTAAAAAATAAATTTGTAAGTTCAAACGATACTTTAATCACTAGAGAAAGACATAGACAAAGCTTAGAAGCTTGTGTTCAAAATTTAAAAAACTTTGATGAAAAAAACACTCAAGAAGACTTTGATAAAGCTGCAGAAGATTTAAGATTGGCAACAAGGCATCTAGGTATGATTGTTGGTAAAGTAGATGTTGAAGAAATACTAGGTTCCATTTTTAGTGATTTCTGTATAGGTAAATAAGTAGCGAAAATATTGACTTTTTAAGCATTTTTAAGTGTTTTCTTGTAAAATCTAAGATCGATAATAAATTACATCTATGAAAAATGAGACATCTTTTGATGTAGTTGTAATTGGTGGTGGTCACGCTGGATGCGAGGCAGCAGCAGCATCAGCTAGATTAGGCGTAAATACAGCCTTATTTACACACAAATTTGATACTATTGGTGAGATGTCATGTAATCCAGCAATAGGAGGATTAGGTAAAGGTCATCTAGTTCGAGAGATAGATGCGCTTGATGGCGTAATGGGAGAAGTTGCTGATAAATCAGGGATACAATTTCGATTATTAAATAGAAGTAGAGGCCCAGCAGTGCGGGGACCACGTACTCAAAGTGATAGATCGCTATATAAGAAATATATGCAGAAAAAACTTGTAAACTACTGTAATTTAAGCATTTTTTCAGATCCTGTAATTGAGTTTATTTTTGAAAAAAACAATATAATCGGTTTTATAACACAAGAAGGTAAAAAAGTACTTTCATCAAAAGTAATATTGACAACAGGAACTTTTCTAAATGGGTTAATTCACATTGGTAATGAAAAAACACCTGCAGGAAGATTTAATGAAAAGCCGTCAACTGGATTAAGTGAACAATTGGATAAATATAATTTTAAAATTGGACGATTAAAAACAGGAACACCCCCAAGACTTGATGCAACGACAATTAATTTTGAAAAACTTGAAGAACAGTATGCAGATGAAGATCCATATTTTTTTTCTTTCCTTACAAAAAAAAATATTAATAGACAAATTTCATGTAGGATGACTTATACCAATCAAGCAGTACATGAGATCATTTCTAAAAATATAAAAAGTAGTGCTATGTACTCTGGAAGTATCCAAGGAGTTGGTCCTAGATACTGTCCTTCAATAGAAGATAAAATTGTAAAGTTTGCAGATAAGCATAAGCATCAAATATTTTTAGAGCCAGAGGGTCTGAATGATCAAACTATCTATCCTAATGGAATTTCAACTTCTCTTCCTGCTGAAATTCAGCAAGAAATATGTAATAATATCAATGGTTTAGAAAATGTCAAAATTTTAAGACCTGGATATGCCATTGAATACGACTTTGTGGACCCAAGGGAGCTATTTTTAACATTAGAGACAAAAAAAATTAAAAATCTTTATCTTGCAGGACAAATTAATGGAACAACAGGCTATGAGGAAGCTGCAGCTCAAGGGCTGATAGCTGGAATTAATGCTGCTCTTTCTATAAAAGGCAATGAACCATTTATATTAGATAGATCTGAAGCTTATATTGGAGTTATGATAGATGATTTAGTAACAAAAGGAGTTGCAGAACCATATAGAATGTTCACATCAAGGGCAGAGTATAGACTATCTTTGAGATCTGATAATGCTGATCTTAGACTAACGCAGAAAGGAATTGATATTGGTCTAATATTGGATGAGAGGAAAATAATATTTAAAGAAAAAGCATCTAAACTAGAAAATAGTCTTAAAAATATGGAAAATTCTTTAATTTCACCATCTAAAGCTTCAAAATTTGGTATAAATATTGCAAAAGACGGAGTTAAAAGGAATGCAATAGAGATTTTAAGTCAAAAGACAGTAAATATGAATAAAATTAGGAAAATTTGGCCGGAAATTAAATATGTTTCACGTGAAATTGATGAGCAAATTGAGATAAAGGCTCACTATAAAGGTTATTTGAAGAAACAAAACGCAGATATTTTAGCATTCAAAAGAGATGAAAATTTAAAAATACCAGAAAATTTAGATTATGATCAATTTTCAGGACTGTCAAATGAAGTAAAGTCAAAATTTAAGGAAATAAAGCCAAAAACACTTGGTCAAGCACTTAGAATAGATGGTATTACTCCAGCTGCAGTATATATTTTATTGTCTCACGTCAAAAGAAAGTCTATTAAGCATATAGCTTGATTGATTCGAAAATAATAAAAAAAGATAATATTTACCTCCCAAATGTTTCACGTGAAACATTGAAGGAGTTGGAGGAATATTCTCAATCAATATTGAACACAAACAGGAAAATAAATTTGATAAGCTCAAGTACAGAAAAGTCAATAAATATAAGGCATATTTATGATAGCGCACAAACCATTGATTTTATTGATAATAATGATATAAATGTGTGTACTGATCTTGGCTCCGGTGCAGGGCTTCCTAGTATAGTTTTGGGTATTTTGATGAAATCCAAAAAACAAGGTTTTAAGCTAATTTTTTATGAAAAGAGCTTTCATAAGAGCAATTTTTTAAAAGAGATGGCAAAAAAGTTTGAATTAGAAGCTAAAGTTTATCAAAAAAATATATTTGAGGAGAAAAATTTAGTGACAGATGTAATAATTTGTCGAGCATTTAAACCTTTGCCTGTGATTTTTGATATAGCAACAAAGAATTTTAAAAATTTTAAATATATTGTTATGTATTTAGGAAAGAGTGGAAAAAAAATTTTGAAAAATGTATCTGCAAAATGGAAATTTGACCTAGAAGAAATGAAAAGTTTAACAAGCAATGAGTCATTAGTTGTAAAAATTTCAAATTTAAAAAAAAAATATGAATAGGAAAGTTATTTCAATTATAAATCAAAAAGGTGGAGTGGGTAAGACCACCACTGTCATCAATCTTGCTGCTGGATTAACTATGAAAGGAAAAAAAATTCTTGTAATTGACCTTGATCCACAAGGCAATGCTACAACAGGCCTTGGATTTTCTAACACAATAAGTTCTGATCAAACAATTTATAGTGTATTGAATGGAAATAAAAAAATTTCAGAGGTAATTAAGTCTACAAGCTTTCAAAATTTAGATTTGATTTCATCAAATGTTGATTTGTCTGGCCTAGAGGTAGAGACAGCAGGCGATAGTCGTAGAGCCTTTAAATTAAAAGACGAATTAATACCGATTTTAAACAATTCTGGGTCATCTTATGACTATATCATAATTGATTGCCCACCATCCTTAAGTCTGCTCACCATCATGGCCTTAGTAGCCTCTGATGCTTTAGTAGTACCACTTCAGACAGAATTCTTTGCTTTAGAGGGACTTACTCAACTCATGAAAACAATTGAAAGGATAAAGTCGAACCTAAATCCATCTTTAGATATTAGAGGAATACTTTTGACCATGTATGACAAGAGAAATAAATTATCAGGTGAGGTCGAGACAGAGGCAAGGAATTATTTTAAGGATAAAGTTTATACTACAGCTGTACCAAGAAATGTCAGATTGTCAGAGGCACCCTCTCACGGTGTTCCTGTTCTAATTTATGATAAGACTTGCCCAGGTAGTAGAGCTTATTTTAGTTTTACAGAGGAATTTTTAAACCAAGATAAACTAGTGGAGAGCGCAGCATGATTAACCCGTTTAAATCAAAAAAAGGACTTGGAAGAGGATTGTCGTCCCTAATAGGTGACAGTGAAAAAATTGATAATAAAAAAAATATTTCTATAAGTTCAATTGTTAGAAATAAGTATCAACCTAGAAAAAAATTTGACGAAGTCAGTTTAGAGGAATTAACTAACTCTATAAGAGAGCGTGGTATAATCCAACCTATTATCGTAAGACCATCTCCTGATGAGGAAGACAAATTTGAAATAGTCGCTGGAGAAAGAAGGTGGCAGGCAGCCCAATTTGCTGGTCTCCATGAAGTACCAGTTGTAGTAATTAATGTAGATAATCTTAAATCATTAGAATTTGCAATTGTTGAAAATGTCCAAAGAAAAGATTTAAATCCAATTGAAGAAGCAGAAGGTTATAAAAAATTAATAGATGAATTTAGTTATGATCAGGACAAGGTATCAAAATTTATTGGCAAAAGTAGAGCACATATAGCTAATTGTTTAAGACTTCTATCCCTTCCACAAGAAATAATAGAATTAATTATTGAGGAGAAATTATCACAAGGTCATGCAAAAATCTTAGTTGGATTAGATAATGCAATTCTTTTAGCAAAGAAAATTATTTCAAAAAAATTATCAGTTAGACAATCCGAAAGTTTAGTACGTATGTTGAAATCTAACTCTAATAGTTCTTATAAGAAAAAAGATCCAAATATTATAAGCCTTGAAGAGGAGTTAACAGATAAAATTGGAATGCGAGTTTTTGTTAAGAATAAAAGCAATAATTCTGGAACAATTAGTTTAGAGTATAAAGGAGCTGATCAGCTTGATAGACTAGTAGAGATAATTAAACAAAACTATTAGTAATTACTTACAAAATTAGAGACAAAAAGTATTGAATTTGCTGCATTTTTCTTAACTAACGCCTCTAAATCGTTAACTTTATATATAATTTCTTTTACCTCAGCAGTTGACCACAATTGAGCTTGTTTTTTTACAATATCTTTTTCCTTCCAAAATATAGGAGGTTTAAAGCTAGATATAACTTCGTCAATATTTGTATTCTTGTCAATTTCATTTTTTATTTTTAAAAGTCTTTTGGATTTATTTAGTATTGTTCTAATAATTAATATGCAATCTTCAGATGAATAGTTATTTTCATTAAGAATATTAGAAACTTTTTTTGAATTTTTTGTTAAGTAGTTATCCGATAACTCAAATACACTATAATTTTCAGCTAAATTTGATAGCTTAATTATATCTTCAGTATTAATTTTTTTTCTACTTAGCGATAAATCTCTTAATTTTATTAATTCGTTATTTAAATTTATTCTATCACCCTTGGATCTTTCAATTAGTATATTTTTCATTTCTTGAGATAAACTTAATTTGTGATCTCTCAAAAAATTCTGAAGAACTGAGCTGAGGGATCTAATATCATCTTCATACACAGGCGTACATGCTAGATTTTTTTCCTTTTCAAATAAATTTCTAAGTTTAGATTTTTTCTCAAGAGTGGAAGATTTAATTAGAATTTTTGTATCAGTAATTTCTCTTTCTAAAATATCTTTTACAAAATTAAGTAATTTTTCTGTAGCTCTTGAAATAATAATTATTTTTTTATTTTGAAAAAGAGATTTAGTTAGAAAGCTTGAAATTATATCTTCATAATTTTGTAATACTTCATTTTCATCATATTTCAATAAATCACCTTCAAAATCCTTTAGGTATAAATTATTTATAATATCCTGCTTAATACCTTCATTGTTTCCATAGATTAAGTGAATATTTAAATTAAATGATTTAAGCTTATCAAATTCAAAATTTTTAATTATCATCCAGGATTATTATTGAAGTTAAAATCATATCACTAATATTTCCTGCAAGATTTTCTAATATAATTTTTTCTTTTTCTTTTAGTTTAAATTTATCTGAATTATTGTCATATATATTTTTTCTTTCAATTTCTTTATTCACTATTACTTTTTCATTATCTCTAACTTCATAATTTGCTTTTAAAACTAATTCAAATTTGACAGGGTCACCTTTTGAGTCTTTTAAAACAATCTTTTTAACTTTAGAAGTTTTTATAGAAATAATATATTTTTTTAATTTTTTGTCGTTTACTTGTTGGATAAGTGTAAATTTATTTTTAATAATTCTATTTGCGTCTTTCTCACCCTCTTCAATAAAATTTATTTGCTCAAAACCGAAATTATAATTTTTTCCTGAAAAAAGTGGTGTATATGAGCAGGATAATGTAAACCCAATATATATAACAAATATTATTTTGATTATTAATTTATTCATTTATTAAAATGTTAATTAATCTGTTTTTAACAAAAATTATTTTATTAATAGATTTATCTTTTAAATACTTTTTTGATAGACTATTAGTTTTTATCTTAACTAAAAGGCTTTCTTGATCAATATCTCTATTTTCGTTTAAAATAGCTCTTTTTTTACCATTTATTTGTACCACATAATCTATTTTATTTTCTATCAAGAGATCTTCATCAGCATTTGGCCATTTAATCTCTTTTTTATCACCTATTTCTTCGAGACACTCTGAAGTATAATGAGGAATAGCAGGTGAAAATAATATTAACAATTTTATATAATTATTCTTTAGACTTTCAGTATTTATTTCTTTTTCAATCTCTTTACTTAAAAAATTATATGTTTCGTAAATATTAGCTACAATTACATTGTAATTAAAATTTTCTAAATTGTTTGTAATTTTACTTATCATTAGATTTGTAAATTTTTCTAAATTATTATTCTTAACTATATTATTTTCTTTTAATTCAATCTTTTCTTTAATCTTATTATGTAGAGTCCATAATTTTTGCAAAAATTTATAGGATGCAACCATACCTTGATCTGACCATTGCACATCTTTAGCTGGTGGACTGTCTGAAAGTATGAACAACCTGACTGCATCTGCTCCATAATTATTAATTATATTTTCAGGATCAATAACATTTTTTTTAGACTTTGACATTGACTCAGATGGACCAACTTTGACTTCATCTTCGCGATTATTTTTATTCCTAAATTTACCTTCAATAAATTCTACATCATTTGGGCTAAGCCAATTATTATTTTTGTCTTTATAAGTTTCATGACATACCATTCCCTGTGTAAACAATCCGTAAAATGGTTCGTTAAACTTAAAATTTTCATTTTTATATGCCAATGCTTTCATAAAAAAACGGGAGTATAGCAAATGTAAAATTGCATGTTCTACCCCTCCAATGTATTGATCAACAGGCATCCAATAATCAATATCTTCTTTACTATATCCGTAGTTCTTTTCATGCGGTGAGCAAAATCTAAGATAATACCAAGAAGAACAAACAAATGTATCTAATGTATCTGTTTCTCTTTTGTATTTTTTTCCATCAATATCAATATTCATCCATTCTTTGATTGAATCTAGTGGATTTCCTTTGGAATTTAAGTTTACATTTTCTGGAAGCTTAACTGGTAAATTCTTTTTTGGAATTGGTACTACTTTTCCGTCTTGATCGTAAGCCATAGGAATTGGACATCCCCAATATCTTTGCCTAGATACTCCCCAATCCTTTAATCTAAAATTAATTTGTTTCTTACCTATCTTTTTTTCCTCTAAAATATCAATTGTCTTATTTACAGATTCCTCTGGAACTTTTAAGCCATTTAAAAACTCTGAATTTATAATAATACCTGATCCAGAATAAGCCCCATTCTTCACTTTATATTCATCATTTTCTTCAAGCGGTTTTACAACAGTTTTTATCTCTAGTTTATATTTTGTTGCGAAATCAAAGTCTCTTTGATCATGTGCTGGACACCCGAATACAGCTCCAAATCCATAATCCATCAAAACAAAATTAGCAAAGAAAACTGGCACTTTTTGACTTGTATCTAAAGGATTTATTGCCATCAAATTCGTTTTAAATCCAATCTTTTCTCCGATCGCAATTGCTTCTTCTGTTGTCCCAGTTTTTGAACATTCCTTCTTAAAATCTTGGAATTCTTTATTTTCAGAGAAATATTTTGAAATTTCATGATCTATTGAAAGTGCTAAAAAAGAAAATCCAAATAATGTATCTGGTCTTGTTGTAAAA
>CACKZF010000018.1 GCA_902604565.1 uncultured Pelagibacteraceae bacterium | reverse complement strand
AAAAACGTTTAAACGGAGGATAAATGAAAAAACTAAGTAAATTATTACTTGCCGTAACTTTTGCTATTTCAGTATCTTCATCAGCATTTGCAGTAGTTGTTGCATCATGGGGTGGAGCTTACACAGAAAGTCAAAAGTTAGGATATGGTGATCCAACTGCAAAAGCATTGGGTATACCTATCGAATGGGTAGATTATTCTGGTGGATTATCAGAGATCAAAGCCCAAAAAGAAGCAGGGGCGATTACATGGGATATTATAGATGTGTTTGCTTATGACACTATCAATGGTTGCGACGAAGGTATTTTTGTTGAATTTGATTTTGACAAAGACTTTCCACCAGCTCCAGATGGTACACCTGCAAGTGAAGACTTCTTTACTGACATGCCTAGTAAATGTGCAGTAGGGAATATCTTATATTCTTGGAACTATGCTTACAACAGCGACCTGTTAAAAAGTTCACCAAAAACTATTAAAGATTTCTTTAATACACAAAGATTTCCTGGAAAAAGAGCTATTTATAAAAGTGCTCTTACAAACCTAGAAATAGCTTTAGCAGCTGATGGTGTAAAAATGGGTAAAGGTGGAGAATTCTTATATGAAAAACTTGAAGACCCAGCTTACGTTACAAGAGCTATGAACAAAATCAAAGCACTTTGTGAAGATCCAAATGGTGGATGTGTATTTTGGTCAGCAGGTGCTCAACCACCAGAATTATTAATGAGTGGTGAAGTTGTAATGGCAACTGGTTGGAATGGAAGATTTTTCAATGCTGCTACTGGAGAAGGTGCTCCAATAGTTCAAGTTTGGGACGGACAAGGTCTTGACTATGAATATTTTGCATTAGTTAAAGGTGGACCAAACGAAGCTGATGCTAAAAAAGCTTTAGCAATGATGACAAGTACTGAGATGTTAGCAGGAAGTGCAAAATATATTGCATACGCTCCATGGAGAAAATCATCAATTGCAGTTATGGAAGCAGGAGAGCCTTGGTATAAAGATGGGAAAACTAATATGGTCCCTCATATGCCAACAGCACCAGCTAACCTTAAAAAATACTTCTTAGTGAACGCTGAGTACTGGGCTGATAATGGTACAGAGCTTGGTGAACAGTGGGAAGCTATGAAAGCAAGTATTAAATAATTAAAGTTTTAAACACTTTAATTTTATATTATATTAAGGGCGGTTATTGCAACCGCCCTTTTTTTTATGAGCTCAGAACAAAAAATATTATCAACAGACGGAATTCCTTTAGAGGAAAGTCTTAAAAAAGCAGAAAAAAAAAATAAAATAAAAGCATTTCTTTTAGTAACACCATTACTTTTATTTCTTATTATTACTTACATAATTCCTATCGCAGACATGTTTTCTCGAAGCATAGACGACAAAATGGTCACAAACATGCTTCCCAAAACATACAAAGCAATGGAACAGTGGGATGGAAAAGAACTTCCACCAGAAGAAGTATTCGAAGCCTTTTATCTTGATTACAAAATTTTAGTAAAAAATAAGACTGCTGGAAAATTACAAACGCAGCTGAATTATGAAAAAAATGGCTTTAAAAGTGTTTTAAAAAAATTAGCAAGAAAGCAAAAGAAATTTGAAGAGGGAAATTATAAAGAGCAAATTATGAAAGTGCATAAAAGATGGAGAAATGTTGATTATTGGAGAGCAATTAAAAGAAGAGCTCCAGCGTACACTTACTCTAAATATTTAAAGGGTGTTGATATGTATTCAAACGAGGACGGGAAAATAGTTCAAGTATCTGAAGATAGAAGAATTCACAGAATTTTATGGTCAAGAACTTTAGAAGTGGCATTTTTTGTAACTCTTTTTTGTTTTTTAATGGCCTATCCAATTGCACATTTATTAGCAACGCTTCCAATGAAGTATAGCAATTTGCTAATGATTTGTGTGCTGTTGCCGTTTTGGACTTCATTGCTTGTACGAACAGCCAGTTGGATGATTTTATTACAGCAACAAGGAATCGTTAATGACTTTTTTGTTTGGATTGGCCTTGTGACCAATGATAACAGACCTGAGATGATGTATAATAAGACTGGGACTTATGTTGCTATGACACAAATACTTTTACCATTTATGGTATTACCTTTGTACAGTGTTATGAAAACTATTTCTCCAAGCCTTATGAGAGCAGGCAAATCTTTAGGAGCTACTCCAGCAGTAGCATTTTTTAAAGTTTATTTCCCACTAACAATTCCTGGCATAGGAGCAGGTTGTTTATTAGTATTTATTCTTGCAATTGGATATTACATAACTCCAGCTTTAGTAGGTGGAGCTTCTGGAACACTTATCAGTAATCAAATAGCTTATCATATGAAGAGTACTTTAGATTGGAGTTTTGCTTCAGCAATGGGTTTAATGCTTTTGACAGGAGTGCTTGTTATCTATTGGATTTACAACAAACTTGTAGGAGTTGATAATATCAAATTAGGATAATTATGGCTTTACCTAAATATACAGAACCTCATTACAGAATTTGGCATTACTTTTATCTTTTTGTTTGTGGCTGTGTTTTCTTCTTTTTAATAGCACCTTTATTTGTAATTTTTCCATTATCATTTAATGCAGAAGAATTTTTAGTATTTACGGATGGAATGAAGAGACTTGATCCAGATGCTTTTTCTACAAGATGGTACAAAGATATGATCTACGGAACAAAAAATCCGTGGGGATTAGCAGCAAAAAATAGTTTTATCATTGCTATATTTGCAACGATAGGATCAATTATACTTGGAACTTTAGCTGCTCTTGGCTTGAGCAGTAGACATATGCCATACAAAGGTCTGATTATGGCAACTTTAATATCTCCAATGATTGTTCCTCTAATTATTTCTGGAGTTGCAATTTTCTTTTTCATGGCAAAAGTAGGTTTAGCAGCAACACATTTGGGGATAATTTTAGCGCATATTATTTTAGGAACTCCATTTGTAGTAATAACAGTAACAGCAACACTTTCTGGATTTGATCATAGTATTACTAGGGCTGCTTCTAGCTTAGGAAGCAACCCATTTAATACTTTTATGAAAATAACTTTACCATTAATACTTCCGGGCGTTATTTCTGGAGGTTTGTTTGCTTTTGTTACATCATTTGATGAGGTTGTAGTCGTATTATTCTTAGCTGGCCTAGATAATACAACAATTCCAATTCAAATGTGGACAGGTCTTAGAGAACAACTTAGTCCTACAATTTTAGCTGTAGCAACTTGCTTAATAGTTTTATCAGTATTAATTTTACTAACAGCTGAGCTTTTAAGAAGAAGATCTGAGAGATTAAGAGGAATAAATAGATAGTTTAGTTTACAGATTCAATTACTGTAGCAATTCCCATACCTAAACCAATACACTGAGTTGAAAGTGCATATTTTTTATTTTCTCTCCTAAGTAATTCAGCAGCTTTACCTGTAATTCTTGCACCTGTTGCTCCAAGAGGATGTCCTAGGGCAAGTGCTCCACCATCTAAATTAACTTTATCTTTGTCTATGCCTAAATCTTTAATACATGCTAAAGATTGCGATGCAAAAGCCTCATTTAATTCAACGATATCAATTTTATCTGCTGACAAATTAGCTCTCTCCAAAGCTTTCCGTGATGCTCCAATTGGACCTAATCCCATATAGTCAGGGTCACAACCTTGCACTGCAGTAGATACAATTCTTCCCAAAATGTTTAAATTATTTTCCTTTGCATAACTTTCTTCACAAATTAATGTTGCAGCTGCACCATCAGTTAAAGGTGAAGAAGTCGCTGCTGTAACAGTACCATTTTCATCAAATGCAAGTTTTAATCCGTCTAACTTTTCCATCGTACTACCTGGTCTAATATTTCCATCAGTATCACAATCTCCAATTGCTACTATTTCATTTTTGAAGTTTCCTTTTGTTTGAGCTTCATGCGCTTTTTGATGACTTGATATCGCAAATTCTTGCTGTTCATGTCTTGAGATATTATATTTTTTAGCAACATTTTCTGCGGTAGTTCCCATTGAAAAATATACATGAGGATTATCATTTTTGTTTTCAGGATAAGGTATTGGATCAAATCCTGTATTTACTCTGGTCATACTTTCAACCCCTCCACATATAAAAACTTTTCCTGCACCTAATGAAATTTTACCTGCAGCAATATGAATAGCTTCCATTGAAGAACCGCACCATCTATCAACTGTCATTCCTGAAGTTTTGACATTCATATTAGTTAAAAATGTTGTAAGTTTTCCAATATTAAATGACTGTTCTCCAGTTTGGAATGCACAACCTACAACAATATCCTCAATATCTTCTTTTTTAACATTAGATTTAGAGACTAAATTTTTAATTACTTCAGCTAAAAGATTTACTGGCTTTGTATTAATGAGTGCACCTTTTCTCGCCATCGTAAAAGGTGATCTAGAGAAGCCGGCAATTACAGGTTTAAACATAATAATAAATATAAGGTTAATCTGGAAATGGTAAAGAAGTTATAATGCCTTTTCGATTTTTTCCATTGAAAGTATTTACAATAACTTCGTTTCCAATTTCCCAGTAATCTTTTAAAATCATAGAAAGACCTATATTTTTTTTAAATCTTGGAGAATATATTCCAGAAGCAATTTGACCAATTTTTGTGTTATCTTTTGAATAAACTGGCAGTGGCACCCCGGTTGGCTTACATGGTTCTCCATCAAACAAAATTCCTCTAATTCTCTGTACTATTCCCTCAGATTGGATCTTTCTTAAAGCTTCTTTACCTATAAAATCATGATCATCATCTTGATTGCAATATTTTTCAAGATTACACTCCAGAGGATTATTTTCTCTTGTAAAATCATTCCCGTAAGACATTAGCCCAGCCTCAATTCTATCAATTAAATTTGGGCATCCTGGAGAAATATTAAATCTTTGTCCATTCTCCCAAACAGTATCCCAAAGTTTTTCTCCAAGCTCTATTTCATTAAAATGGGTTTCAAATCCCTTAAAATATATTTCAAAACCATCTTGTTTACTATAACCAGATCTCGCAATAATTTGTTTAGTTCCTAAAAAATCAAAAACTTTAAAATTAAAAAATTTTAACTTCTTTATATCTTCCCCAAATATTGAAATTAGAAGATCTTCAGATTTTGGACCCTGAATAGCTAGTGGATATACATCTGGTTCGATAATTTCTACATTTAATTGTGATCCTAAAGCAATTCCTTTTGCCCAAAGTAAAATATCTGAATCTGCAATCGAAATCCAAAACATATCGTCATCTAGTTTTAATAAAACTGGATCATTAATCATACCAGCTGTTTCATCAATTATTGGAATATAAAAACATTTACCTGTTTCCATTTTCTTTATGGATCGTGGAGTCATTTTTTGCACTAATTTTTCAGCATCAGGTCCTGAAATTTGTACTTGTCTTTGACAAGATACATCCCACACTTGAACTTGTTCTCTTAAATGCCAGTAGTCTTCTTCCACAGTATTTTTAAAACCTTTTGGTAGTAGCATGTGATTGACAACAGTAAAATCAGATACCCCACATTCCTCTACTTTATTTGTAAATGGAGTTCGTCTAATACGTCTAGACATATTTAATTTTATATTTTTTTGTGGAACTAAATTTTCTTCACTCATATTATTGAGACCACCAAACTGTAAAACTATTTTTAGAAATTATAATTGGTATATGATATTTTTTATTTTGCTCTTCCATTCTAAATTTAATGATAATTTCTGAAATTACTTTTTTTTCTGAAAAATAATTACCAGATTTACAAACCATTTCATATTCACATTTGCAGTCGTCTTTACTTAATTCAAATTCTTGCAGTATTCGTCCACCTTCATCAGATTTAGTTTCGCAGAAAACTTTCTTTTCTCCATTTTCATTAATTTGATAAATAATTATTTCAACATTTGCAGCGTGCAAGCCATTTGTTGCATCTAATAAGTGAGAAGAGAAAGTTGCCACAATTATTCTATTGATGATTTTTCTCTTTTACTTGCAACTGCAGAGACTATTGGGCTTAATACAGGTTTTGCTTTAACATTTACACATGCGGGTTTTCCACTTTCCATAGCTCTTTTAAGTGCAGGACCTAATTCTTCTCTTTTATTAACTAATTCTCCATGTCCTCCAAAACCCTCAAATATCTTGTGAAATGGTATATCACGAAAATCAGTTCCCACGCTTTTTCCACTTTTAAATAATCTCTCTTGTTGCTGACCAATTGAGGCAAGACCTCCGTTATTATCAATTACAACAGTAATAGGTTTTTTCTCATAAAATACACTTTCAATAGACATTCCCCCAGATAAAAATGCACCATCACCACTAATTAGAACTACATTTGAATCTGGATTATGATTTTTTGCAGATAGAGCGAATGAAACCCCAACACCTAACATGCTAAAAGTTCCAGGATGCAATATACCTTTTAATTTTTTCCCTTTGGCACCTGCGATGTTAATTGCAATTTCAGACCAAAAATGAGTATTTCCTCCGTCGATAACAAGCCAATCATTTTCACTCATTGCATCTTGAACATCCAATGAAAGTTGAAGAGGGTGAATTTTTCCTCCATTTTTTTTAGATGCTTCAGCTTCAATTTCTAAATCTTTTAATGATTTATCTACCCATTCTTTCTTCTTTTTTTTATTCTCTTCAAACCAATTTGTATTTAAAGACCATTTATTATTTTTTTTTAAGTTGAATAATGTATCTAAAAAAACACCAGGATCACTTAGTAAACTAAAATCTGCAGCTCTATTAAGTTCTAATTCTTCATGTGAACCATTCACACAAACTAATTTTGTTGTTTCTGGTATAAAAGGTGGATTTCCAAAATTTAGTTGATTATCTAATCGTGCTCCAACTACAAGAACCAGATCTGAATTTTGTAATGCAAATTCTGAAGGAGGGTATTGATGTATATCAGCCAAGCCCATATAAGCGTTAGCTTCTTCTCCTAATAATTTTTGATGATACGGAACATTAAAAATTGGAATATTTAAATAATTACCAGCTGCTTCAAGATTTTTTTCTGAATGTGACCACCAAACACCGTGTCCACCAATAATAACTGGTTTTTTTGAATTACAAACAAGTTCTAAGACTTTAGAGAGTGAATTTGGATCTGGCCACGCTTTGGCTATAGGTTTTGCTTTTTGAGAATATGGTCTTTCTTCTAAACCAACTTCCTCTGCAAAAGATGAAAACATAATATCAACAGGAAGACTAAGATGTACAGCACCTGGATATCCGTTAGTTGCAATATGATATGCTTTGTCTACAAATTCTCTTATTCTAGTTCCATCAGTAATGCTTGCGCTATATTTGGTTAAGGGGGCTGCAATTGAAACATCGTCAATTTCTTTAAAACCACCTGAGCCTTGTCTTTTAAGACTGCTAGATCCTGTAATGTAAATAATTGGACTTCTCTCACCCCAAGCTTCCATCATTGAAGGGACTGCATTTGTAAATCCTTCGGGTCCAACTAAACATACTGATGGTTCACGAGTAATTCTTGTATTGCCGTCTGCTAAATGACCTGCAATCTGCTCATGAGGAGTGTTTATTACTTCAATTTGGCATTCAGCAAAACCTTCAATTGCTGGATTACAAAAACCTCCTGAAAGAGTAAAAACTTTACTAATTCCTTTGTCTTTTAGAGCCCTCGCAAGTAAAGCCCCACCTCTAATTTTGTTTTCGCTCATTTAGTAATTTACCTTATTTATAGTACTATCTATTACTATATTAGAAGTTACATCATTAATATCGTTTAATCCCACTAACCCGAGTGTCGTGCTGGCTTCTTCTTTGATTATTTCCACAATTCTCCTTAATCCTTTTCTTCCATCAGCACCCATTGCATACATTACGGGCCTTCCAATCATTGCATAATCTGCGCCAAATGCAAGAGCTCTCACGATATCACTTCCACTTCTTATTCCACTATCAAAGATTAAAGGAAAATCGTTTCCTACTGATTTTCTGATTAGTGGAAGCATATTTATTGCTGCTGTAGCGCTATCTAATTGTCTGCCCCCATGATTTGAAACTTGTATTGCATCAGCGCCAGCCTCCTTAATTTGTGTTGCATCGTCAGGAGACATTACTCCTTTAATTATAAGTTTACCTTTCCATTTATCTCTTACTCTCTTAAGTGTATCCCAATCAGTAGAACCTCTACTTTCTTTTCTTTTAAAAATACCATCTCCACTTTTAGATGTTACATAATTCATTGGTTTTGGAATGCCACTTAGCAAAGTCGATAAAGACCAAGTAGGATGAGTTGCAAAATCAAAAAATTGTTTTGGACCAATCTTGAAAGGGTAGGAGAAACCATTTTTATCATCTCTAGTTCGTCTGGATAGTACTGGGACATCCACAGTTAATATTGCAACTTCGTATCCTGTATTCTTAGCTCTATCTAAAAGTTCCATAACAAAATTTTCATCCTGAAATATGTATAGCTGCATCCATGAGCGACCATCAGAAAGTTCATACATTTTTTCTAAAGTTGTTGTAGAAGCCATAGAAACACAAGTAGGTATATTGTTTCTCGCACTTTCAGCTGCTAACATAGAGTCTGCTCCAGGCCATGATAAATTAGTCATTCCCATTGGCGCAAAACCAAATGGAAAATCAAATTCATAACCTAATACTTTTTTTTTAAGAGATCTTTTTTCAACATTTCTCAAAACTTTAGGTTCAAGTCTAATTTGATCTAAAGCTCTGCTATTTATTTCTGCTAATTTTTCATCTCCTGATGCACCATCAATAAAATCAAAAACTAATTTAGGTAGACGTTTTCGTGACAGTTCCCTTGCATCTTTAATGCTAAAAATTTTTTGACTTGGTAAAATATTATCACTCATTATTAATTTTAATATATTCTTTTAAATTAAGTTGTTTATTTTGATCAACAAAATAAGCATTATGACTTTCTCTGGAAGAATAAACCTCAGTTGGATTTCCGTCAATAAAAAGTACTGCAACTCCATCATCTACAGCTACACCACTAGGTAAAGTTTTATTTTTTATATTTTCTCTATATTTATCTGCCCTTTTTGCATCTGAATAATGTGGAGTAAAACTTCCAGATATAAGCCCTATGCCACGTAATGGTTTGAAGCTAGGCCCATCTGAGTCTGTCAGAAAATAATCAAACCAACATGCAGCCCCAGCACTTACACCAGAAAGAATTATTCCTGAGCTATAAATTTCTTTAAAAATTTCAAATAAATTATTTTTTCCCCATAAATCGAGCATAAATTTAGTATTTCCTCCGCCAACATAAATAGCATCTAAATTTGAAATCCAGTTTTCAAAACCCTTAATTTTGGAAACAAGATTGAAATGAGAAACTTTAAAGTTAGTATTTTTAAATCTTTTGTAGAATAGCTCGGTTTTTCTGGAATCATCATTACTAGCGGTTGGTAAAAATCCTATAGAGCATTTGTCTTTACTTATTTGATCTAAAAAAAACTGATCTAAATCGCTATCTTCATTATGAGTGAATCCACCACCTCCAACTGCTATTATTTGTTTTTTAGCCTTCACAAAAAAAATTTTTTAATTTGTGGTTTTAATACCAGCCCAAGGATTAGGCACTTTAGGAATATTTCTATTTAGACCTCTAACTATTTCTCCTTTTGCATCATACATTGGTAATTTACAGATTTCTCCTTTATGTACTTTTCCATCAGTGCATTTAACATCGACAACATCTCCTGGTCCATTTTCATTATTATCGAGGTGCACAATGCCAACTCCACAAATTTGATATGGTGACCAAGTACTAGAAGTTATTTTACCAATATTTTTTTCATTTATTTTAATACCTTCACCTTTAATAGCAGTTCCCTTTGCAACTCTAATTCCCCATGTTTTACATTTTTTATCTGATCTCATGAGAGCTTCTTTTCCAATAAAATCTTCTTTATCAAAATTTATAAAACGTCCAAGACCAACCGAAAATGGATTTGTTTTTTTTGTAAAATCTTGTCCTGCAGATAGTAGACCTGCCTCAATTCTTCTACATCTAAAACCTGGGGTGGCAACTAAAATCATACCTAATTTTTTTCCTTCCTCAAGAATGTAATCTCCTATTTTTTCAGTTTCATTTTCAGGTCGAAAATAAATTTCCCATCCTAACTCGTTTGTAAAACCACTTCGACTTACAATTACTTTTTGATCTAAGATTTGTAATTCTTTCCAATCAAAATATTTCCAGTCATTTTCAGAAAATCCATCTGCTATATTTTCTAACAGTTTCATTGATAAAGGACCCTGTATTTGACTTACCCATACGTTAGGATCTTTTATTTCAACATCCATATTTTTTGAGTGAGCTTTATACCAAGAAAAAAGATCTCCATCTGCTTGAGCAAACCAATATTTATCTTCTTCAATTTTTAACAAAACTCCGTCTGTAATCATTCCCCCATCGTGATAACAAGCAAACTGGTAAGAACATCTTCCTTTTGATATTTTTGATACATCTCTTGGAAATATTTTTTGTAATAATTTTAATGAGTCTGGACCAGATATTTCAAATGGATGTTCACCAGTATGTCTAAATATTATCTCTTGTCTTCCTTTCCAATACATTTCCTCAGAAGTAACATTTGACAATTTCTCTAGTGTTAATCTTCCAGCATAATTAGAATATTCAGGATCATAAGGAAGCTCTTGATAAGTTAGTGGATGAACTTGAATTGACCTTGCAAGCTCTAAAGAGTTAGAATTTTCAAGACTAATAGGCTTAACTGTAAACCTGTATTTATTGATTAAATCTTTCATTACTTTTTTTAAATAATTAAAATACATCAATAAAACAAATAAAAAAGAACCATTTTCACTGTTGCTATATAAGTTGCTAATTGTTACCTTTTATTTTTTTAAAGAGAGGAAATTATGAAAAACATTTTTAAATTGATATCAGTTTCATTGGTATCACTATTTGTAACGTTTTCTTTTGCTAATGCATCAAGTGGAGTTTTTAAATTATCTCATGATGTGGGTTTTGGAAAAGATACAAATTTAGACGCAATTACTAAGGGACGACTGTTTCAGGTAGTAATAATGACACAGAACCGTCTTGTTAGAAAAGATCTTAAAGGGGTTACATCGCCTGAGCTAGCAACAGACTGGTCAGGAAATGCAGATGCAACAGAATGGACTTTTAACTTAAGAAAAGGTGTTAAATTCCATGATGGATCTGATTTTGATGCAGAGGATGTAAAATATTCTTTAATGAGAGTTAAAGATCCTGAAATTGGTTCGCCTGCAAAGAAAAGCATGAGTGCAGTAACAGATATTGAGATTGTAGACTCACACACAGTTAAAATGAAGTTGAATACATCTTTTGCAGATTTTCCACTTTTACTAACTGATTATAGACTTAGAATGATACCTAGTGGATCAGGAGATACTATTGGAAAAACAGGTATTGGAACTGGACCTTTTATAGTAGAAAAGTTTGATGCTGAGGGTACAACAATTCTTAAAGCAAACCCAGATTATTGGGAAGGTGCTCCTAAACTTGCTGAAGTACATGTAATAGCTATCCCAGATGGTCAAGCTAGAATTCAGGCTCTACTTACAGGTCAAATTGACATGAATAGATATGTTCCATTCAATCAGAAAAAAATATTTGATGGTAATTCAAAGTTTAACGTTTCAGTTATACCTACAGGAAACTGGAGAGGTATGGTGATGAGAACTGACGTTGCACCATTTGATGACGTGAGAGTAAGAAAGGCTGTCAGAATAGCTGTAGATAGACAAGAATTAGTTGATCTTGTTATGGCTGGAGCAGCAACAGTATCTTGCGATACTCCTGTTGCACCATCTGACCAATACAGAATGAAGAAAAGTTGTCCACCACAACCAGCAACTGCAAAAAAATTACTTGCTGAAGCAGGTTATCCAGATGGGATTGATATGACAATTCACGTTTCTACAAAAGAACCAACATGGCCAACTATTGCTGAGGTTTTGCAACAACAATTTGCAAAAGCTAACATTAGAGCAGACATTCAAATGACACCTTCAAAAAGTTATTGGAATGAAACTTGGATGAAAAAGGCTGTAGCAATGACACGTTGGAATGAGAGACCTGCAGATAGTATTTTGCATGAAGCTTATCATAGTGAAGCAAAATGGAACGAGTCTTTCTATAAAAGTGCTTCTTTTGACAAAAATTTAGCTGAAGCTAGAGGAGAGTTAAAATTTAGCAAAAGAAAAGCAGCATACATCAATGCTCAGAAAACACTATGGGAAGAATCTGGAACTATGATTCCGTACCACGTATCCAGACTGGTTGTAACATCTTCTAAAGTGAAAAACCTCGACGAAGTTGAGTATTTTTCAATAAGATGGCACACAGTTAGCGTTCAATAATAATTTTGTTTTACAGGCCTTTAAGTAGGCCTGTAAAACCTCTTCCATTTCTAAATAAATAATTTAAAATTTAAGTATTCTTATGCTTTTTTTAATTATAAAGAGAATTCTATTAGGTCTAATAACTTTATTTATCGTATCATTAATCACTTTTGTTGGAACAGAAATTTTGCCTGGAGATGCATGTACAACGTATCTTGAAAGACAAGCATTTGGAGAGCAATTAGAAGCTTGTTATAGAAGATTAGGTTTGAATGTTCCTGCATATGAAAGATATGTATCCTGGGCAGTAAATGCTATTCAAGGAGACTTTGGTTATTCATTGAGTGGAGAAATGCCGATTAAAGAGGTTCTAGGGCCACGTATTAAAAATTCATTAGTTCTAGCATCAGCTGCTATTTTCATTGGTATACCAATCGCTCTAATACTTGGAATAGTAACTGCCCTTTGGAGAGATAAATTGCCTGACGTAGCAATTTCAACAGTAACTATATTTGCTATGACTATTCCAGAGTTTATTAGTGCTACTTTATTAATTTTAATAATCGCAATATGGTTAGAGTGGTTGCCAGGAATTGTAATTGTTCCAACTGATGTTTCATTCTTAGAACTATTACCAAATATTATTTTACCAGTAATCGCTATTGCAATGATTATGACGGCCCACATGGCACGAATGGTGAGATCAAGTGTCATACAAGTTATGGCAAGTGAATATGTTCAAATGGCAATTTTAAAAGGTGTTCCATATTGGAAAATGGTTTTTAAACATGTTTTACCAAATGCATTGTTACCAGCTATAAATGTTGTGGCTCTAACAATTGCATGGCTTTTAGGTGGTGTTGTTGTAACTGAGGTTGTATTTAATTATCCTGGTCTTGGAAGGTTGGTTATAGAGTCTATTTCAAATAGAGATTTACCTACAGTTCAAGCATTAGCAATAATCCTTGCATCTATATATGTTAGTATAAATTTATTGGCAGACCTAATGACACTTATGCTTAATCCAAGATTAAAGACGTTACAGATAAGAAAATAATATGAAATTAGATAATATTTATCAGGAAGAAAAGAAAAGTAATTTCGCAAAAGTTTCTGAAATAATAATTACAATGGCCTCAAGACCATCAGGTTTCATTGGTTTAAGTATATTGATTTTCCACGTTATTCTTGCATTTATTAGCCCTTATATTGCGCCTTATGATTTTAAAGCAATTAACCCAACTTTAATGCTACAGGCTCCTTCGGCTGAGTATTGGTTTGGAACTGATGATCTTGGAAGAGATGTTTTTACTAGAACAATTTTAGGTGGAAGAACAGCTTTAACAATTACTTTCTTTGGATCTTTGATAGCACTACTTTGGGGTGGTCTGTTAGGAATTTTTTGTGGACTGGTTGGTGGAAAAACTGATGATATAGTAATGAGAATTGTTGATGCATTTTTATCTATACCGTGGATATTGGCAATGTTGTTGATTGTATCTTTGTTAGGTACCTCAACTGAGGTACTGATACCTGCTTTAGGTTTTTTTTATGGTAAAGGAATTGTAAGAGTAGCAAGAGCTGCAACCCATGATGTTATTGCAAAAGACTTTATTGTATCCGCTAGAGCAAGAGGTCATAGTAATTTTTCAATAATATGGAATGAGATAATTCCAAATGTAAGAGATGCAATTTTAGTTGAAGGTGCAATGAGATGGTCATGGATGCTACTTGGCTTTAGTTCTTTGTCATTCCTAGGTTTTGGTGTTAGTCCTCCAACTCCAGATTGGGGACTGATGATATCAAATGCTAGAGGTTTAATGTCTTTTGCTTATTGGTCAGTTATAGCCCCAATAGTTGGTTTAAGTAGTTTAATAATTGGTATCAATTTGACAGCTGATGCTTTTGCTAAAGCATTGGGTATAGATAGATCAACAAAAGCTCCAGTATAAAAAATGACTGAAATAATTCAAAAAGTAAAAAATTTATCTATTGGATTTAAAAGTAAAAAAGGTGAAGAGATTTTAATATTAAGAAACATAAGCACAAATATTAAAAAAGGTGAAACCGTTGGTATTGTTGGAGAGTCTGGATCTGGAAAAAGTACTCTTGCACTAGCAATGATGGGATATGTTAAGCATGGTCTCTACACTATTGGTGGAGAATGTGAATTTAATTCCTCAAATCTTTTAAAAATGAAAAATAGAGATTTGGAAAAAATTAGAGGTAGAAAAATTGCAATGATACCTCAAAATGCAGGGCAGGCACTTACACCAAATTTAAAAATAGGTTATCAAATTGATGAGGCATTACAGTTGCATTCTGATTTAAAGGAGGAGGAAAGAGAACAAAAAATTTCTGAATTGTTAAATAAAGTAAGACTTCCTTCACCAGAAACAATTGCTCTTCGATATCCTCATGAACTTTCAGGGGGACAACAACAAAGAGTTGCTGTTGCAATGGCATTAGCCGGAACTCCTGATTTGCTTCTATTAGATGAGCCTACTACTGGCTTAGACGTAACAACACAAGCCCACGTTTTAGAACTGCTTAATTTCATTGCTAAAGATACTGGAACATCAATGGTTTATGTGAGCCATGACCTAGGAGCAATAGCTCAAGTAAGTGATCGTATTATTGTAATGTATTCTGGTGAAATAGTTTTAGAGGGACCCTCGAGAGATATTCTTAAAAAACCAATTCATCCGTATACCTATGGTTTACTTAAATCTATACCAAAATTATCACTAGCAGGGCTTCCACAATCAATGCCTGGTAGCCAACCTCAACCTGGAGCAATGCATAGAGGCTGCAGTTTCTTTGAAAGGTGCGATTTTTCAGAAGAAAAATGTAAAAATAACTCTCCTCAGCTTGAGTACTTAGAAGAGTTAAACACTAGTGTTAGATGTTTTAATCATAAGAGTTTAATGAATGACA
>CACKZF010000017.1 GCA_902604565.1 uncultured Pelagibacteraceae bacterium | reverse complement strand
ACCATTGATAGCTGGAACTTCATTTATTGCATTCATTGCTATGTTTGTTGCTGTACCTATTGGATTATTTTCAGGAATATACATGGCCGAATATGCTTCCTCTAAAATAAGAAGAATTTCAAAACCAATCATTGAGATACTTGCTGGAATACCTACTGTTGTTTATGGTTTTTTTGCAGCTTTAACCGTAGGACCATTCTTTAGACAAATAGGTGAGAGTATTGGTTTAACAGTTTCCTCAGAGAGTGCTTTAGCTGCAGGTCTTATTATGGGAATAATGATTATACCTTATATTTCATCTTTATCTGATGATGTAATTAATTCAGTACCACAATCACTTAGAGATGGTTCCTATGCTGTTGGCGCAACTAAATCAGAAACAATAAAACAAGTTGTAATTCCCGCAGCATTACCTGGAATAATTGGATCAGTATTGTTAGCTGTATCGAGAGCTATTGGTGAAACCATGATTGTAGTTATGGCAGCAGGATTAGCAGCTAATCTCACTATTAACCCACTTGAGTCAACAACAACAATTACAACCCAAATTGTAATGATACTCGTTGGTGATCAAGAATTTGATAGCCCAAAAACGCAATCAGCTTTTGCATTGGGATTGACACTATTTGTTGCAACATTGATTTTAAATTACATAGCTCAGAGAGCTGTGAAAAAATATAGAGAGAAATATGACTAAAGAACAAAGATTAAAAAAACGACATGCTGCTGAAAAAAGGTTTAGATTGTATGGTCTCACATCAATTTTGGTTGCTTTGGTTTTTGTACTTATATTAGTAAATAATATTTTTTCAAAAGGAAGTTCTGCATTCATGAAAACGGTCATTAATGTAGAGGTTTTCTTTGACCCAGAATTAATTGAGATTGAAAATGGAGCACCAGAGGAGAATATAAGGGAAGCAGATTTTTATGATATTACAATTGAAACTCTTCTTAAAGCATATCCTGCTAAAAATTTAGATGAAGAAAATGAATTAATTGATTTATTTACAACCGATGCTGAAATTGAAATTAAAAAAGCTTTTTTAGAAAATAACAACTTAATAGGAAAAAAAATTAACTTAGAAATAACGGCATCAGACGATATAGATCAATTGCATAAAGGAAATTACCCTAGGAATTTACCAGAGGATAGAAGAAGAATTTCAAATTTTCAGCTAAAAATTTATGACAATCTTTTAAAAAATAATAAAATAAACAAAAATTTTAATAATTATTTTTTTAATAATGGGGACTCCAGAGATCCAGAGCTAGCTGGAATTGGAGGGGCTTTAGTTGGATCGTTCTATAGCATAATCATATGTCTATTGTTAGCTTTTCCAGTTGCTGTTCTTGCTTCAATTTATTTAGAAGAGTTTGCTCCAAAAAATAAAATTACAGATTTTATCGAAATAAACATTAATAATTTAGCTGCTGTACCTTCAATTGTTTATGGATTGCTTGCTCTACAAATATTATTAGCTACTATTCAGTTACCTAGATCTACTCCATTAGTAGCTGGTATTACATTAGCCTTGATGACATTGCCAAGAATTATTATTCCTTGCAGAGCATCTTTAAAAGCAGTTCCACCCTCGATAAGAGAAGGTGCATTGGCAGTAGGCGCATCAAAGTTTCAATCTGTATTTCATCATGTAGTCCCATTATCGCTACCAGGAACATTATCAGGAACAATTATTGGTTTAGCACAAGCATTAGGAGAGACTGCACCATTAATTTTGATTGGTATGGTTGCTTTTGTTGTTGACATTCCATCAACTCCAATTGATCCATCATCCTCGCTACCTGTGCAGGTATATTTGTGGTCAGAGTCAGCTGAAAGAGGTTTTGTTGAAAAAACATCAGCAACAATTATGATGCTATTGAGTTTTTTAATTGTTATGAATTTTATAGCAGTATATTTAAGACAAAAATTTGAAAAGAGATGGAATTAAATGAGTGATGTAAAAATCAAATCTAATAATTTAAATGTGTTCTATGGAGACAAACAAGCTTTATTTGATGTAAACTTAGATTTGAATGAAAAAGAAGTAACTGCATTAATTGGTCCATCTGGGTGTGGTAAATCAACCTTCATAAGATGTATAAACAGAATGAATGACGTAATTGATATTTGTAAAGTTACAGGAAATATTGAGATTGACGGTGTAGAAATTAATGATGAAAATTTAGACGTCGTTTCCTTAAGAGAAAGAGTTGGGATGGTGTTTCAAAAACCAAATCCATTTCCTAAAAGCATATACGATAATATTTCATATGGTCCAAAGATACATGGCAAGGGAGAGACAAAAAGTGAGCTAGATGAAATAGTTGAAAGAAGTTTAAAAAAAGCTGCTTTGTGGGAAGAGGTTAAAGATAGGTTAGACGAACCAGGTACTGGATTATCTGGAGGTCAACAACAACGACTTTGTATAGCTAGAGCAATATCAGTAAATCCAGAAGTAATTCTAATGGATGAACCATGTTCAGCCTTAGATCCAATAGCAACAGCCAAAATTGAAGAATTGATTGATGAACTTAAGAAAACCTATACAATAGTTATTGTTACCCATTCGATGGCTCAAGCAGTTAGAGTTTCACAGAAAACTGGCTTTTTTCATCTTGGAAAATTAATTGAGGTAGGAAAAACAGAAAAAATTTTTAAGAACCCTGACAATAAAATGACACAAGATTATATTACAGGTAGATTTGGATAAACTATGAGTAACGAACATACAGTAAAGTCATATGAAGAAGAATTACAATTTCTTGTTGATTCTGTAATTAAAATGGGAAGTTTAACAGAGTCTCAAATGGTAGACTCAATGGACGCTATCATCAAAGTTGATAAAGATTCTATTGATAAAATTATTAAAAGTGATGATGAAATTAATAAATTTAGATCAAAAATAGATACTCAAATTATGACATTACTAGTCAAAAGAGCTCCTATGGCTATTGATTTAAGGGAAACAATTAGTTCTTTAAAAATTTCACAAGACTTGGAAAGAATTGGAGATCTATCTAAAAGTAATGCTAAAAAAGTTAAACCACTACCACTAGATTTACCAGAGGAATTACTTTCAAATTTAAAAAGATTAGGTGAGTTGGTTATAAAACAGTTAAATGATGTATTAGATAGTTATGTTAACAAAAATTACGATAAAGCCAAAGAAGTTTGGGAAAAGGATGAACAAGTTGATGACCTTACCTATATTGCAATGGAAAGTGTTATTGATTTTTTATCTAAAGATAAAAAAAATTTAGATTTTTCTACACATCTTATATTCGCAACAAAAAACTTAGAGAGAGCAGGTGATCATATTACTAATATTGCAGAGTCTATTTGTTACTTAATTAAAGGCGAATATCTAAAAGGAAGCAGACCAAAAGGAAAAGTTATCCAAGAATAAAATGAATGGCAAAATATTTATTATTGAGGATGAGCCTTCAATAATACAATTAGTTCAACATAATTTAGAAAAAGAGGGTTTTTTAGTAGCTTCATCTACCAATGGCAATGATGGTTTAAAAGATTTAAAAAAGTTTGAACCAAATTTGCTTTTACTTGATTGGATGCTTCCAGATTTATCTGGAATTGATATTTGCAAAAATATTAGAAATAACTCAAGTCATAAAAATCTACCCATAATAATGCTTACAGCAAAAGGAGAAGAGGAAGATAAAATAAAAGGATTAGATAGTGGTGTTGATGATTATTTAACCAAACCATTTAGTTTCAATGAGCTTTTAGCAAGAATAAAAGCTGTATTAAGAAGATATGATCCTAAAGTTGTTTCAAATAGTTTAGAATTTGAAGATTTAAAATTAAATAGATTTGAGAAGAGAGTGTTTAGAAAAAATATTGAAATACAGCTTGGACCAACAGAATTTAGACTACTAGAATTCTTTTTAAGCAACCCTAAAAGAGTATATTCAAGAGATCAAATTTTAGAAAATGTTTGGCCAAACAACATAAACGTAGAAAGTAGAACCATTGACGTACATATAAGAAGATTAAGAAAGTCGATTAATATTGATAAAACAAAAGAACTAATTAGAACAGTAAGATCCTCTGGATATTCACTTATTTAAGAAATGCATCTTCAAGATAATCTAATCTATCTTGACCCCAAAAAATCTCATTATTTAAGACATACGAAGGAGCGCCAAATACATCATTATCAACCGCATCTTTTGAATTTTTTTGATACTCCAAGTTCACATCTTCAGATAAAGCTAATTTCTTCATTTCTTCAAAGTTTAAATTTAATTTTTCACAAATTTCCTGAAGTGTATTGTAATCAGAAAGATCTTTATCCATAGACCATAAATATTTTAAACATTCATTTCCAAAATGAAGTTTATTACCCAATTTATTTGAAGCTATTACAAATTTTGCTGGTAAGTGTGGGTCTTTAGGTGGAAAAAATTTTGGCTTTTTAATAATCGGCAAACCTAGTTTATTTGAAATTCTCTCCAGTTCTACAAGTCTATATTTTTGTCTAGCAGGATGTCTTTTAGGAACTGGCAATCCACCAGTATTTGGAAATATTTCGCCAACTAAATCAAGTGGTTTTTCTATAACCTCTAAATTATATTTGCTTACTATCTTCGTAAATCTATCAGCTCCAAGATAGCTAAATGGAGATAGGACACTAAAATAATATTCAACTTTCATTATTTGTTTAATTAAGCGCAAACTGCTTAATTTTTTCAAACTCAAAATGATCTGCTATATCTTTTTGAGCATAATATACTTCTTCAACAACCCCTTGTTCGTTAATCAAAACATCAGTTACAGCAATATCTAAATGACCTTTAATCTTTGTTGGAATATATCCTTTCATCATTGCTGGAATGATTTTGTGAGGTTTAAATAACATTGCATTCAATGTTTTTGCTATAGATCTTTCAATTTCATATTTTTTAAAATATTCAAAATTTTCATCAGCTAAAACTGTAAAAGGTAATTCACCATGTTTATCCATATAAGATTTTAAATTATCTACTGGGGAATGAAAAATCCCAACATGTGTAAAATTATTTCCAAATTCACTAAATCTTTTATTCAATTCATTCAATCTTAAATTGCAAAAGCTACATCCTGCTATACGGTAAAAAGTAAGTAGTACTTTTTTGCCCTTTGTTTCAGATAAATTGAATATTGAACCGTCTGGTTTTGGTAATGAGATTTCTTCTAATGTATCGCCTTTATTTATTTTCATTTTTTATATACATTTCTTGCAAAGACCAAAAAACTCCAAATTGTATTTATTGTATTTCATTCCTTTGTTATCTTTAAAATTTCTTAAGTGTTCTGATAGTTTATGATCATGAATTTCAGTTACATCTTCACAACTTTCACAAATTGAAAAAACAGTAGCTTTTGCAATTTGACATTTTGAATTTTTACAAGCTATGAAAGCATTTCTACTTTCTATTTTATGTATCTTTCCAATCTCCACTAATTTATCCAGTGCTCTATATACTTGCAAAGGTGCATTAATACCTTTTTTTTTAACATCAAATAAAATTGAATATGCTTTTAATGGCTGATCAGATTTTTCAATTAAATCTAATATTATTTTTTGGTTTTTAGATAATGTTTCTTGTTTTTGCATATAATTATTTTTTATAATACTTCATTAATTTTTCAATTGAATCGTTTGTTTAATTTTAAATAATGAAAAAATGAATAATACTAGTGCAGCTGCTACGATAGAAGGACCAGATGGAGTATTAAATTCTAATGAGGAGAATAGTCCAATAAATACTGACAGTAACCCGCCAATTATTGAAAAAATAACCATTTTTTGAGGGTTATCAGATAAGTTTCTGGCCATAGCTGTAGGTATGATCAACATTCCTGTAATAAGCAATAAGCCAACCATTTTAATAGATATTGCAATTATTGCTGCCATTAAAATTGTAAATATAGCTTTAGCTCTATCTGGATACAAACCTTCTGCTTCAGCTAATTCATAATTAACGGTTGATGCAAACAATGGTTTCCATATAAATCTTAAAACCAATAAAATTAAAGCACCCCCAATCCAGATTGTAAGTAAATCATCAGTTGTTACTGCTAAAATATCACCAAATAACAATCCCATTATATCAAATCTAATAAATGTTAAAAATCCAATAGCAACTAATCCAACTGCAAGAGATGAATGAGCTAAAAGTCCTAACAAGGCGTCACCTGGCAAATTAGTTTTTTTTTCAAGTTTAACTAAAATAAGTGCAATTATTGATGAGGTAATAAATATTGAAACTGCAATATTGAATTCAAGTGTATAAGCAATTGTTACTCCAAGTAAAGCAGAGTGGGCTAGTGTATCTCCAAAATAAGATAATCTTCTCCAAACAACAAAACATCCAAGTGGACCAGTAACAAACGCTATCCCAACACCAGCAACCAAAGCTCTTATAAAAAAGTCATCAAACATATTAATTTTTTTTTATTTCTCCGTCATTTGAATGTTCATGGTCATGTTTGTGCTCATAAACAGATAATGTTTGAGAAGCTTGTTCCCCAAATAAAGCTTTATATTCATTATTGCGTGCTACATCTTTTGGTGAACCTGAACAACAGACATGTCCATTTAAACAAACAACATGGTCTGTTGCAGTCATGACAGTGTGTAAATCATGAGATATTAATAATATTCCACAATTAAGTTTTTTGGAGATTTTTTTAATTAATTCATACAGTGCAATTTCTCCAGTAAAATCTACTCCTTGAACTGGCTCATCCAGAACTAATAATTCTGGTTTTTTTGATATTGCTCTTGCAAGTAAAACTCTTTGAAATTCGCCACCCGATAAATTACCTAAATTTTTATCTTTAAGATGTTTTACTCCAGTTAATGTTAAAGCCTCATCTAATGCATCATCTTTGAGGTTATCAGTTAAAAGCATAAAATCTTTCACTCTCAAAGGGAGTGTCCAATCTATAGATATTTTTTGTGGAACATATCCAATATTATTTGTAAATTTTTCAACTTGTCCTTCTATATTTTTATAAATACCCAAAGCAATTTTAGCAGTTGTACTTTTACCAGATCCATTAGGACCAATTAGAGTAACAATTTTACTTCTTTCAACCTGCAAGGACACACCTTTGACAAGCCATTTTTTATTCTGTTGAAATCCAACTTCATTTAATTTTACTAATATATTATTTTCTATGCTCATTTATTTGCTTGACTTTAAAGTGTTATATTATTACATGATGTTATATTATAACAATTAACAATAAACTATTAATATGAAAAATCTAAAAAAATCTACAATAATCTTATCAATTCTATCATTTTTAACTCTTTTTACATCAGCAAATGCTGATATTAAAGTTGTTGCATCTATCAAACCAATTCATTCATTAGCTAGTTACTTAATGGATGGAATAGCAAAGCCTGATTTAATAGTTGATGGTTATGCATCACCCCATGGTTTTGCATTAAAACCTTCACATGCAAAGATGTTACAAAATGCTGATATTGTTTTTTGGGTAGGTGAGGACTTAGAAAATTTTTTAGAAAAACCATTAAGTTCAATTGCTAAAAAAGCTGAGAAAATTGAATTATTAGAGGTTAAAGGATTAAATAAATTAAAATTTAGAGAGAGAAATATTTTTGATGATCACGAAGATCACGATGATCATGGCCATAAGAAAAAAGACGATCATGATGACCACGACCACGATGATCATGCAAAAAAAGAAGATGGTCATAAAGAAGATGATCATGATGACGGTCATAAGAAAAAAGATGACCATGACGACCACGATCACGATAGTCATGCAAAGAAAAAGGATGGACATGATGATCACGATGACCACGATGGACACGAGGGTCATAACCATGGTGAGTTTGATCCACACATATGGTTAGATCCAATTAACGCAAAAGTAATTTTATTTGAAATGTCTAAACACTTAATTGAAAATGATCCATCAAATGAAACTGCTTACAGAGCTAATCTAAGTAAGGCTTATAAAGAAATTGATAAGCTTACAAATGATGTAACTGCAGAACTAAATGAAAGCACTGCTTCTATTGTATTTCATGATGCCTACCAATATTTTGAAAAAAGATTTAATGTGAATATTCTAGGTGCCTTTACTGTAAACACAGATGTAATGCCTGGTGCAGAACAATTAGCAGAAATTAGAGAGGTAATTGAGCATGATAAAGTTGCTTGTGTATTTTCTGAGCCTCAATTTAATCCTGATATTATTAAAGCAGTTGCAAAAGATACAAATATTAAAACAGGTATTGTAGATCCATTAGGAGCAACTCTTAATCCAGGAAAAAATTTGTATTTTGATTTGATTAAGAACATGTCAAAATCATTTAAAGGTTGTTAAGGAAAAATTTAATATTACTTAAATTCTTTATTATCTGCTTTAACACTTTCTTTAAATCTATCTAGGAAATCAGGGATAGCGCTTTTTACTCTGTGCCAAGTTGGAATAAAAGGTGTATCCATTGGATTTTCAAAAAATGATTCTCCAGCTTTCATAATATTTAAAGCAAATAACTCAACCGTTTTTTCCTCATTGTGAGAGTCAAACTTAAGACCATTCATTTGAGCATCACTTCTATAAATATCAATTAAATCTAAAGCAGATCTATAATAAGTTGCTTTAATTGATCTAAAAGTTTCTTTGCTAAAAGAATAACCTTGTGTTGCTAGTTTTCTTACTAATGTTTTAATTATATCAATAGACATTTTAGATAACCCTTTTGAACTATCCTTGATAGATAATATCTGATGTTTATGATCATAATTATCAGCTAATTCTACTTGGCATATGTTGTTAGATGAATAATTTCTCTGCATTTCAGATAAAATAGCAATTTCAATTCCCCAATCTGATGAAATTCTAAGTTCTGGTAAAATATTTCTTCTAAATGAAAATTCTCCAGCTAATGGGTATTTAAATGACTTCATAAAGTCTATGTAATCACTTTTACCTATTGTTTTTTCCATTGCCGTTAGAAGTGGGTTAACAAGTAATCTAGCTACTCTTCCATGCATTTTATTATCAGCAATTCTTGGATAATAACCTTTGCAAAATTCATAATTAAATAATGGGTTTTCTACAGGATAAAAAAGTTTTGCTAACAACCTCCTATCATAAGTTTTTATATCACAATCATGTAAAGCAACAGATCTAGCTTCATCTCTAGCTATTGCCATGCCAATGCAATACCAAACATTTCTTCCTTTACCCATTTGTTTCGGCGCAAGATCTATACCTTTTAATTCCTTATCTAATTTTTTTAATTTAGGACCATCATTCCATAAAATAGAAAAAGGTGTTTTTAACTTTTTAAAAAATTTCCATGCTTTTTTGGCTTGTGCTTTATTCGCTTGATCTAAGCCAATTATCACATGATTAAGATATTTAGTTTTGCTTATTTCATTTACAATGTTTGGTAATGCGTCTCCTTCAAGTTCTGAATAAAGACAAGGTAAAATTAATTCTAATTTTCTCTCTTTAGAAAATTTTAATAAGTCTTTCTCGATTTGCTCAGTACTGCGTATCGAAAAATCATGCAGATTTGCTACTATTCCGTTTTGAGAAAAATCACCCATATTTATAAATTAATTTAATTATTTATTTTATCCATTGCCTTTTTGACCACCTCAATCCATCCTTCTGGAGCCTTTTTATTAGTATAAATTTTATTTTTGTTATTAATTTTGATGGATCTATTTGAAACAATACAGGGATATTTTACAACTTTTAACATACTTAAATCATTCTGATTATCACCAACAGCAATGGTTGTAATCTTATTTTTATTAACTGATTTAATAAAATTTAATGTTTTTTTAATTGCCATGCCTTTAGTTACATTATCGCCTAAATTCATCACTCTGCCTCCTTGTTGAATAGCTAAACCTACCTTGTAAGTTTTTTTAAATAATAATTTTTTTAGTTTATTATCTCCTTTAAAAATAAAAGGATAAGTATATTTTCGTTTTGAACTAGCGATTAAATCTTTTCCTTTTAAACCTAAAATTTTAGATTTATTTTTATTGTCCATTTTATATAAAAAATCACAATTTATTAAAATCTCTTTACTCATATTTTTTAAAAAAATTTTCAAAATTGTATTTCTATCACGCGCTATTGTAATTTTTTTAGGAAGCTTTCTTTCGATCGTATTTAGATTATGAATTTCAGAACCATTTTCGCTAATAAAAGGAAGCTTGATTTTTAATTTCTTAATAAAATCTCGTATCTCTAACTCTGTTTTACTTGAATTAGGAATTATAAAATTACTATCTTTAATAATTTTTTTAATTAGTGATTTAGCTTTTTCGAATTTGAAATTTTTAGTATTTAATAAAGATCCGTCTAGATCTGTAAAAATTATTATGTTATTTTTCATCAAAATGAATTTAGGCTGATTAATTTCTAATAATATGAATATTATTATGTTTCAACAATAAGTGTATCCTTAGAACCACCACCTTGAGAGCTATTTACAATAGTACTCCCTTTTCTTAAAGCTACTCTAGTTAGTCCACCAGTGCTTACGTACGTAGTTTTTCCACTTAAAACAAAAGGTCTTAAATCAAGGTGCCTAGGTTCTATATCATCTTCAGTGATTGTTGGAGCTGTTGAAAGAGTTTCTAATGGTTGAGCAATATACTCTCTTGGATTTTTCTTTATTTTGGCAATTACTTCCTCTCGTTCTTTTTTTGGAGCTTTTGGACCAATCATAATTCCATAACCACCTGATGCATTTGCAGGCTTTACAACTAATTTACCAATATTTTCGATTACATAATCTCTTTCAGATTTGTTATGACACAGGTATGTTTCTACTTGATTTAAAATAGGTTGTTCTCCCAAATAATAAACTATCATTTTATTTACGTAAGAATAAACAACTTTGTCGTCAGCTACACCTGTTCCAATCGCATTAATAATACCAACATTTCCTTTTCTCCAACTTTTAAAAAGTCCAGGAACACCAATTAATGATCCTTTAAAAAAAACTTTTGGATCTAAAAAATTGTCATCTAATCGCCTATAAATACAATCAACCTTGAGGGGTCCCTTGACTGTCTTCATATAGACAATATCATTTTCAACAAACAAATCTTTTCCTTCCACTAAAGCTATACCCATTTGCTCTGCTAAAAATGAATGTTCAAAGTAAGCTGAATTATAAATACCAGGTGTTAATACAACCATATGAGGATTTGATGTTTTTTTAGGAATACATTCAACCATGCAATTAAATAATTTGTTTGTGTATTGATGGATAGAAGCAACTTTATATCTTGTAAATAATTCCGGAAAAACATCCCTCATTACCATTCTATTCTCAAGCATGTAAGAAACACCTGATGGAACTCTTAAATTATCCTCTAAAACTAAATAATCACCATTGGAATTTCTTATTAAATCAACTCCTGAAATATTTGACCAGGCTTTATGTTTGGGTGAAAATCCATCACATTCTTTTACATAGAATGGAGATTTAAAAATTATTTCTTTTGGTACTACATTATCATTAAAAATTTTCTTTTGATTATAAACATCATCAATAAATAGGTTTAAAGCTTTCACTCTTTGCTGCAAGCCTTTTGAAACTTTGTTCCATTGTTTTTTTGGTATTATTCTAGGAATTATATCCAATGGCCATTTTTTTTCTTCTGCACGATTGTTAGCAGCATAAACTCTAAAATTTATTCCTCTTGCACTAATTGTACTTTGGCAGTTTTTTTCTATTTCCTGAAGTTTTTTCTTACCGTATCTTTCTAGGATGCCTGAAATTATAGTTGCATGTTTTCTTAGCTTATTATCTTTTGTGAAATAACCATCATAAGCATTTTTAGCATTATAGTTTTTCCATAGTTTAGAGACCATAATAAGATAATGTTTAATAATTGGTTAGAATAAGCAAATGCATAATAGATATAGCAGTTATGCTTTTAATAGATTATTAATTAATGTTATAATTCAATAGTAACTTATTCAAATGACTTATTGTATTGGCATTAAAGCACAAGATGGATTGGTTTTTGCTTCAGACTCAAGAACAAATGCTGGTTTAGATAACGTAAATATTTATTCAAAAATGTTCACGTACGATGTAGGCGACAGAACAATTATTATTGTTACCTCTGGTAATTTAGGAACTTCCCAAGCAGTTTATAAATCAATTCAAAATGATTTGAAAAATTCCTCTGGAATAATGAATTTAAATACTTGTGAAAATTTTGATCAGATTGCTTCATATATTGGCTCATTAAATATTGAACATTCAGCACCTAAAGGCATAAACACTGACACAGTATTATTGGGATCTACCTTTGTTATTGGTGGTCAGATTAAGGGGCAACCAATGGAATTATATTTAGTTTATCCTCAAGGAAATTATATAAGACCCGCCGATAGCAAGCCATATTTAGTTATTGGCGAAGTTAAATACGGGAAACCAATTTTAGATAGAGTTATTAAACCTGAAGTCACTGTTGGTGATGCTTCAAGATGTGCTTTAATATCAATGGACTCAACATTAAAAAGTGATTTAACAGTTGGTCCCCCAATTGATTTTACAGTTTATAGAAAAGATCAATATAAAATTGCATCACAAAAGTGCTTAAATCTTACTGATGATGAGTACTCAAAAGTGTGTAATCAATGGTCAAATGGTATTTTTAAAATCTTTGACTCTTTTCCACGTTTTGAGTGGGAAGATAAAAATAAATAAATATTCTATTTGAAATAAATCTTAAATAATATCTAATAGATGTGTGAGCAATATATCTTTAGAGTTAGATGAAATTTATAATTTAGCAAAAAATACTTTTTTAAATAGCGGTTGTGATGATGAAACAGCAACTATAATGGCAGACTTAGTTACTAAAGCTGAAAAAGATGGATCTTTATCGCATGGTTTATTTAGAGTGCCAGCTTACGTAGCAGGATTAAAAAGTGGAAAAATTAATGGCAAAGGCAAACCGGATATAAAAAAAATATCAGCATCAGTTATTAAAGCAAACGGAAATAATTGCTTAGCTCCTGTGGTTTTAAAAAAAAGTATTCCAGAACTAATCAAACTTGCCAAAGAAAGTGGTGTTGCTATTTTAGCCATAACCAATTCACATCATATGGCAGCTATGTGGCCTGAAACTGAAATGATTGCAGAGCAGGGTTTAGTTGCTTTCGCATGTACATCTTACAAACCTGCTGTTGCACCTGCTGGAGCAATTAAGCCATTATTTGGAACAAATCCAATTTCATTCGCTTGGCCAAGAAAAAATAAAACTCCAGTAGTTTATGATATGGCAACAGCATCAATGGCAATGGGAGAAGTTCAAGTAGCCAAAAGAGAAGGTCATAAAGTTCCATTAGGAACAGGACTTACAAAAGAGGGAAAAGATACAACTGATCCTGCTGAGATTGCAGATGGGGGTGTTTTATTGCCTTTTGGCGGCTATAAAGGCTCAGGGATTGCGATGATGGTCGAATTGCTTGCAGGTGCCTTAGTAGGGGATAATTTCAGTTACGAGACAGCTGAGAAAGATAATAATGATGGAGGTCCTCCAAGCGGTGGAGAGTTCATTTTAGCCATATCTCCAGATAAATTATCACAAAATAATTGGGACGAACATTCATCAAAATTTTTTGAAAAAATGAAAGCAATGGGTGATGTCAAACTTCCTGGAGAAAGAAGACATAAGAATAGATTAGATAAAGGACCTAGACATATTAATGAGGATCTAGTTAATAAAATTAAATCTTTAAGCTAATTCTAATTCAATCGGTGTATGATCAGATGGTTTTTCTCTACCTCTTGGATATTTGTTAACTTTAACATCCTTAATATTATTAAGTAAACTGTTAGTCACTAAAAAGTGATCAATCCGCATTCCATTATTTTTTTGCCAAGCACCACTTGTGTAATCCCAAAAAGTATATTCTTCTTTATCAGGATAAATATATCTAAACGCATCATGAAATCCTAAATTAAACATTTCTCTTAATTTTTTTCTAATCTCAATTCTAAATAGAGCATCATTTTCATATCCTTTAGGGTCGTGAACATCTTCAGCAGAAGGTATTATATTAAAGTCACCTGCAATGATTATATTATCATAACTTTTTAAGAGTGTTTTAAGTTTTTTAATTAAACTATTTAGCCAATATAATTTATAATCATATTTTTCAGTATCTACTGGGTTACCATTTGGTGTATAGATATTTATAATTTTAATATTTTTAGATTTATACTTTGCATCTGCTGTAATTATTCTCGATTGTTTGTTTTTATCTTTAAAAATATCTTTTTCAATTTTATCTAATTTTTTTTTGGAAAGTATTGCAACGCCGTTGTAACTTTTTTGTCCAAATACATAACTTTCATATTTTAATTTTTTAATATCATCAAACGGATAAGTTTCTTCTTGAGTTTTTATTTCTTGAGTTAACACTATATCAGGATTGAACTTTTTTAAGTATTCTTGTACGTTTAATATTCTTGCCCTAATAGAATTTACATTCCATGAGCTAATGATCATTAAAGAGAAAATGAAACACCACAACCGCAAGATGATTTGCTTTGTGGGTTACTAATTTTAAATTGGTCTCCGATTAATTCTTTTACGAAATCAACCTCTGATCCTTTCAAAAGATCAGCTGAAGTTTTATCTATTAAAATATTATCTTGTCTTAAATCGTCGTCTTGAGGCGTTTTATCAAATGAGAAATCATACTGAAACCCCGAGCATCCACCACCTTTGATAGCGATTCTAAAAAAAGAACCTTCATCTTTAGATGACAGAAGGTTATTGATTTGTTTTAACGCATTATCTGTAAATTTAATTTCTTTAATCATTATTTATCGCTGTTATTACTAATATAATTAATATTTGCCATTTTTAAAGAATGAATAATTACTCAAAATTAGGTTTTTTTACATCAAAAGGTCGTTTAACTTTAGAGCCAAATAGCACCTTTAGATCGCCATTTCAAAGAGATCGGGATAGAATAATTCATTCTGCGTCATTTAGAAGATTAAAGCACAAAACCCAAGTTTTTGTTAATACAGAAGGTGACCATTATAGAACAAGAATAACTCATTCATTAGAGGTTGCTCAAATTGCAAGATCAATATCTAGATATTTAAAATTAAATGATGATTTAGTTGAAACACTTAGTCTAGCCCATGATATGGGGCATACTCCATTTGGGCATGCAGGTGAAGAAGCCTTGAATGAATCAATGACTATGCACGGTGGTTTTGATCATAATCTTCAAACTTTAAGAATAGTCATGTTCATAGAAAATAAATATTTAAAATTTAAAGGTTTAAATTTAACAATTGAAACACTAGATGGCCTTTTAAAACACAATGGACCAATAAGTAATATTGATAAAATAAATAGAATAATTGGTGCTAAAAAATTTAAACATAAAATTAA
>CACKZF010000016.1 GCA_902604565.1 uncultured Pelagibacteraceae bacterium | reverse complement strand
GAACAAGATTTGTTAAATTATTTCCTAAAAGACAAATATTCATAATATTATTTAATTTTATCAACAAAAATTAAGTGATACAAAGTGACAAATCATTAATGACAAAATGAAATTTAAAAATTTAGTAGATAAAACAACCAGTTTTCTCTTTAAAAGACTATCTGAACTAATAGGTTTGGCCTTACTTTGTTTATCTTTATTATTATTAACTTCATTAATTAGTTACTCACCTGAGGACCCTAATTTTATTTTTCCTGAAAATGCTGAAATAAAAAATTTATTGGGTGCAAAAGGTAGCTATGTTTCTGATATTTTATATCAATCAGTTGGTTTAATCTCATTGTTAGTTCCAATTTCTTTTTTCTTTATATCTTTGTCAGTAATAATTGATAAAAAAATTTTACATATTATTGAAAGCTTATTTTTTATAATTCTATACTCAATTATAGGCACATTATTTTTCACAGTTTTCCATACAGAAACATATTGGCTTACAATTAATGGGAATAATGGATTTATAGGTAATTTTTTTGAGGAAACTTTTTTAATAAGTTTAGTAAACCTAAATAATCAAATAAGTTATTTAATTCTAATTATCTTAATATTATTTTTTTTTCTTTTAAGCGTAAATTTCAAGTTTAGATACTTAAAATTTATTTTTAAAATTTTTAATAGGACTAAAAAAATACCTATCAAGAGTATTACAGAGGACTATGATGAAAATATAATTAGTGAGAATAATTACATTAATAATGAAACTAGAATTCAAGAAAATTTCTCATTTGATAAAAATATTAAATCCTCAGATAAAAAAGTTATAAAATATAAATTACCTTCAATAGATTTTTTAAAAACTCCTTCAAAAAAAGACAAGAATTTATCGGAAAATAAAATTGATGAGAAAGCTTTAGAAAAAATTTTATTAGATTTTGGTGTTGAGGGAGAAGTAAAAAAAGTAAGCCAGGGGCCTGTTGTTACATTGTATGAATTTGAACCTGCTCCAGGTGTTAAAGTATCAAAAATAATTAATCTTTCTGAAGATATTGCTAGAAATACTAGTTCAGAATCTGCTAGAATCGCAACTATACCTGGTAGTAATACAATTGGGATCGAATTACCAAAACCACAAAGAGAAAATGTTTTTTTAAGTGAGATAATTTCTGATCCTAACTTTAAAAAAAAAGATATAAAACTTCCAATTGCGCTAGGCAAGAGTATATCTGGATCACCTATAACCGGAGACTTAAGTACTATGCCTCATTTACTTATAGCTGGTACAACAGGATCAGGAAAATCAGTTTGTATTAATACCATTATTTTGTCTCTTTTATACAAACACTCTCCTGAGAAATGTAAGTTTATATTGATCGATCCTAAAATGTTAGAACTGTCAACTTATGAAGGTATCCCTCATTTGTTATGTCCAGTGATTACAGAGGCAAAAAGAGCTGCTTCAGTTTTAGGCTGGGTAGTTAAAGAAATGGAAAATCGTTACAAATTAATGACTAAGGTAGGGGTAAGAAACATTGACGGTTACAATGAAAAACATAAGATTTCTATGCCATATATCGTTGTAATTGTTGACGAAATGTCAGATTTAATGCTGGTTGCTGGTAAAGACATAGAAAATTATATTCAAAAACTATCACAAATGGCTAGAGCTGCAGGCATTCATATTATAATGGCAACACAGAGACCAAGTGTTGATGTCATAACTGGAACAATAAAAGCTAACTTTCCAACTAGAATATCATTTCAAGTAACTTCTAAAATAGATAGTAGAACAATTCTTGGCGAACAAGGAGCTGAACAATTGCTTGGAAAAGGAGATATGCTTTATATGACTTCAGCAAATAGAATGACAAGAATTCATGCACCATTTGTATCAGAAAGTGAAATTGAAAAAATAAACAATTTTTTACGAAACCAAGCTGAACCAGATTACGTAGATGAAATTCTTAATTTCGCAGATGAAAAAGATAGTGTAGGCGATTCAAAAGATAATGAAAATCTCGATGAATTATACAACACCGCTCTTGAAATAGTAAAATCAGAGAGAAAAGCATCTACATCTTTTTTACAGAGAAAATTACAAATTGGATACAATAGAGCGGCAAGGATAGTTGATCAAATGGAGGCAAATGGAGAGGTAAGTCAGGCCAATCATGTGGGTAAAAGAGAAGTTCTAAAATGAAAAAATATTTGATTTTTTGTTTAATTTTTTTTTTTAATTTAAATGCTCATAGTTCTTCAAACCAAAAAATTATAAACCACTTAGAAAATATTAATTCTTTGAAATTCAAATTTACTCAAAGGATAGATAATAATAATATTGAAAAGGGAGAATGTATTATTTTGTACCCTAAGAGAATTTTTTGCGAATATCATGATATTTATAATAAAATACTCGTTTCAAATGGTAAATCACTAGTTATCAACTCAGATAAAATTAAAAATTACTATAGGTATCCACTAGATAAAACACCTTTAAATTTCATACTTGATAAAAATTTTTTAATTTCAAAAATGAATGAAGCAGAAAATGACACTAATTATCCTTTTTATTATGTCTTAAATTTTGAATATGAAAATAATTTGATTAAGGTCTTTTTTGATAAAGAAAGTTTAAATTTAATGGGTTGGGAAACTAAAGATATCTATCAAAATCTAATACAAACTTTTTTAAGTGATATTAAAATTAATATTGATGTTCAAGAAAAAATATTTTCAATACAAAAATATATTAATTAAGATCAACATTTATCTTTTCAGATTTAAATACCTGCATTCCTCTAGCTAAATAATTTTTAATTGCATTTTTATGATCCAATGAACAAGTGTGCAGCCAAACTCTTGACATTCCTTGCTCGAATAATTTCTTAATAGCCTCAGAAAGAAGATAGCCGCCACATTTTTTGCCGAAATATTCCTCTAAGATGCCAAAATATGCTATTTCCGAATGATTGTTATTAAGATCATGGATAGTTTCATAATATCCAGCTAAGTTGTTATTATCCTTTAAAATAAAGGTTTTTATTCTCGGATTTTCAACATACTCAATCCATTTTTTATCATCCCAGGCTAATCTATCTATCCATCTATGTTTTCTTCCAATTTGTTTATAAAAAAACTTATTTAATTGAAAATCTGGTGGGTCGAGTTGAAAGATTTTAAAATTAGGTCCAGGGCTCTTTGAACTATTTAAATCTCTTATTGAATTTATTTCTAAGAAACTTCTGTCTACGTTAATTTTCACGAGACCATTTTACCGATTTTCTCTCCACCAAACAAATGAAAATGCAGGTGTGGAACTTCTTGTCCTCCGTCTTCACTTACATTTGCTAGTGCTCTATAGCCTTTTCCTGTATCAACAGATATGTTTAATTTCTTTGCAACAATATTTATACCCTTGATTAGTCCAACCATTTCTTCAGGAGAAGCATTTTGACTAAAATCATCTAAATCAACATATTTTCCTTTTGGAATTACTAAAGCATGGATTTTTTTTTGAGGATTTATATCATGGAAGGATAAAACAAATTTGTCCTCATAAATTTTATTACAAGGTATCTCATTTCTTAATATTTTTGCAAATATATTATTATCGTCGTAACTCATCATTATATTTTTTCTAGAACTGATTTTACTGTATCACCCATAACCGATGGATTTTTAGAAATTGTAATTCTACACTCTTTTAAAATTTCAACTTTTTCAGTTGCACTTTCACCATAAGCTGAAACTATTGCTCCTGCATGACCCATCACTCTTCCTTTTGGTGCGGTTAATCCAGCTATGTAGGCAATAACTGGTTTTTTCATATTTTCTTTTGCAAATTCTCCTGCAGCTACTTCCTGAGGGCCACCAATTTCACCAATCATTAATATTGCATCGGTCTCATCATCTGTTTCAAACTTTTCAATTATATCTCTAAATGAACTTCCATTTATTGGATCTCCTCCAATTCCTACACTTGTTGAAACACCTATATTTAAATTTTTAAGTTGTTGAGCGGCTTCATAACCTAATGTACCTGATCTACTAATAATTCCAACTCTTCCTTCTTTGTAAATATGACCTGGCATTATACCTAACATCGATTTTCCAGGACTAATAATTCCAGCACAATTTGGTCCAACTAATGTCATTTTAGAACTTTTAGTGTATCTTCTCATGTACCTTTTTATTCTGATCATGTCGTGAGAAGGTATTCCATCAACTATAGCTACACATATTTTAATTCCGGCATCAGCTGCTTCCATAGCTGAGTCCGCTGCAAAAGCTGGGGGTACAAATAAAATAGATGCATCAGCTCCTGTTTCATTCACAGCATCTTTAACTGTGTTAAATACTGGTAAATCTAAATGCTTAGAGCCCCCTTTTCCTGGTGTTACTCCACCAACAACATTAGAACCGTATTTAATCATCTCATCTGCATGAAAAGAGCCCATTTTACCAGTAAAACCTTGAATAATTATCTTACTATTTTTATCAACTAGTACAGTCATGATTTATTTGTTTAGTGCTGCAACTGCTTTATTAGCTGCATCCTCTAAAGTATTTGCCTCTATATAATTTATTTTACTCTCTTTTAAGATTTTATTCCCTTTTTCGACATTAGTACCTGCTAAACGAATAACTAATGGAACTTTAATTTGAATTTTTTTTAATGCATCTACAATTCCTTCTGCAACCCAATCACATCTATTGATACCAGCAAAAATATTTACAAGAATTACTTTAACTTTTTCGTCCATTGTAACTAATTTAAAAGCTTTAACTATTTTTTCTGGCGTTGCACCTCCTCCTACATCTAAAAAATTTGCAGGAGCTCCTCCAGCTAATTTTATCATATCCATAGATGCCATTGCTAAACCAGCACCATTAATAATATTACCTATATTCCCATCTAAACTGACATAGTTTAAACCTCTATCGGATGCAAATATTTCTTTTGAATCTTCTTGTGTTTTATCTCTTAGTTCAGAAACTTGACTTCGTCTAAACATTGCATTGTTATCAAAACTCATTTTACAATCTAAAGCTAAAATTTGTTTTTGTTTAGAAATGACCAATGGATTAACTTCAACCATTGTTGCATCTAATTCACTAAAAGCTTTATAACATCCAATAATAGTTTCAGATGCTCTTCTAATTAATTCTGGTTCTATACCAAGACCGAATGCTAATTCTCTAGCTTGGAAATTTTGCATTCCTACAGCTACCTCAATTTTTGATCTAATTATTGTTTCTGGTTTTTCCTTTGAAATTTCTTCAACACTCATTCCACCTTCTGTTGAGGCAACAACCATAATACTCTCTGAACTTCTATCAAAAACTAATCCCAAATATAATTCCTTTTCAATATCTGTAGCTTCTTCAATATAAATTCTATTTACAATTTTTCCTTCAGGGCCTGTTTGATTTGTAACTAATTTTTTCCCTAATAATTTATCTGTTGCTTGAGCAACTTCTAATGGAGTATTGCAAACAATTATCCCTCCCGCTTTTCCTCTAGCACCAGAATGAATTTGCGCTTTCACAACCCATCTTGATCCACCAATTTCTCTAGCTTTATTCTCAGCATTTTCTGGACTGTAAACAATTCCACCTCTAGGTATTGTTACTCCAAAGTTTGAAAGTATTTTCTTTGCTTGATATTCGTGAATGTCCATAATTTTATTTATTTATTATGGATTAAGTTATCAATATTTACAATGTTTTCAGCCATTCTAGCTGATGCAGCATCTATCATCCTGCCATCAAGCTGCGCAGCTCCTTTACCTTCTTTAGCGGCCTTTTCTAGTTCTTCTAAGATCCTTTTAGCCTTAGTAACCTCTGCTTCTGGTGGAGAGAATACATTATTTGCTAATTCAATTTGTGAAGGATGTATTGCCCATTTGCCCTCAATACCAATTGCAGCACCTCTTTTAGCGGCTGCTGTATAAGCATCTGGATCATTAAAATCTCCAAAAGGACCGTCAATTGCTCTTATTCCATATGCTCTACAAGTCATAACTAGTTCAGATAAACCATGGTGCCACTGGTCACCTGGATAATTTTCATTAAGCCCACCTATAACAGTTGTTCTAGCTCTTAAACTAGCAGCAAAGTCTGCAACACCGAAATGTAGCGCCTCTAATCTTTCACTTGAAGTTGCAATTTCTTTAATATTAGACATTCCTAGTGCTGTCTCAATCAGACACTCAATCCCAATTTTATTTTTTAATTTTTTATTGGTTTCAATTTGAGTTAATAAACAATCAACCATATAAACATCACTTGCGGTACCTGCTTTTGGAACTAAAATTGTATCTACATTTTCTCCTGCTTGTTCAATAATCTCAATTAGATCTGAATACATGTAATGAGTATCTAAACTATTTATTCTTACAGAAATAGTTTTACCACTACCTCTCCAATCCATTTCATTCAAAGCTTTAATAACATTTGCTCTAGCAGAAATTTTATCATTTGGAGAAACTGCATCCTCAAGATCTAAAAAAACATAATCTGCTGCTGAACTAAGAGCTTTCTCAAACATTTTAGGAGATGATCCTGGAACTGCTAATTCACTTCTTTGTAATCTTGATCTTGCAGGTTTATAAAATTTATGGCTCATTTTTTTCTTTTATCTAATTCGCTCATTACATCTTCAATTTTAATATTGTTTGCTTCAAGGTACATGGCTAGATGATAAAACACATCTGCAGCTTCATGAATTTTATTTGTATCTTCTTCTACTGCCTCTATCAATTCATTTATTTCCTCAAGCACTTTAGCTTTGCTTAAAGATTTGTCACTCAGAAGTTTATTAGTATACGAACCATCAACTGGTGAAGATTTTCTTTCTCTTGCAAGTTTAAATAGGCTCTCAAGGGTATTTAGCATCTCAAATCCTAACAGGTATTCCTTTTGAGTCCAAATATTCTTTAGCTTCTTTGACGGAATATTTTCCATAATGAAATATAGATGCTGCCAAAACAGCACTAGCATTGCCTAATTTGATGCCATCGACTAAGTGATCAAGATCACCAACTCCTCCTGATGCTATTGTAGGTATGTTTACCATTGAAGAAATTTTAGACATTAGATCAATGTCATAGCCTACCTGTGTACCGTCTCTATCCATTGAAGTGACCAACAACTCACCTGCTCCACTCTCTTCCATCTTTTTTGCAAACTCTAAAGCGTTTATTCCAGTATTATTTCTACCTCCGTGGGTAAAAACTTCCCATTTCTCTCCATTTTTCTTAGCATCTATAGCAACAACTATGCATTGAGATCCAAATTTTTTTGAACTTTGAACTACAACATCAGCATTTTGTACTGCAGCTGTATTTATTGAAACTTTATCTGCCCCGCAGTTTAAAAGTTTACTAATATCATCTACACTTCTAACTCCACCACCAACTGTTAAAGGTACAAAACATTTTTTAGAAGTATCTTTAACTACATCATAAATAGTATCTCTATTTTCATTTGAGGCTGTAATATCTAAAAAACAAATTTCATCTGCACCACCATCACTATAAATTTTAGCTTGCTCCACTGGGTCTCCTGCATCTTGTAAATCAACAAAGTTTATACCTTTTACAACTCTTCCATTTTTAACATCTAAGCAAGGTATAATTCTATTTTTAAGCATCTATTTCTTTTGCAAGTTCATCCAATTTAATATCACCATCATATATGGCTTTACCAACAATAATTCCCTCAATATTTTTATTTCCTAATTCTTTGGCCTTTTTAATATCATCAATTGAAGAAACACCTCCAGAGATAATGACTGGACAATTTGAATTATTAGCCACATTTTCTGTTTCATCAAAATTTGGGCTCATTTTCATTCCATCTCTATTAATATCTGTATAAATTAATCTACTAGCTCCAAAATCATTTACTTCTTTTAAATAATCTAAAGTTTTTAAGTTTGAATTTTCTTTCCATCCAGATACAGATAAGAAACCATCTTTAGCATCTAAACCTAAAGCAATTTTATCTTGAAATTTTTGACAAGCTTCTTTTAGAAAGTTTTTATCTTTTATTGCAGCACTTCCTAAAATTACTTTCTCAACTCCAGCATCAGTATATTTTTGAATACTTTCAAAGTTTCTTACACCTCCACCAATTTCAATTTTAAGATCAAATTTACCTACAATCTCCTCAATAATATCAATGTTAACAGTCTCTCCTGTTAATGCTCCATCCAAATCAACTATGTGTAAATTTTTTAACCCATGATCATTATATTTACCAGCTTGTTCAACTGGAGACATTTCATATTCAGTTTTATTATCAAAGTCTCCTTTGACTAACCTCACGCACTTTTTATCTTTAATATCTATTGCAGGAAAAATTTTCATAAACTTATGAAGTTATTAATTATTTTAAGACCAATTTTATCACTCTTCTCAGGGTGAAATTGAGTTCCAAATATATTTTCTTTTTCTGCAGCACAAACAACATTAGATGAATAATCAGTTGTTGCTGAAATCACTGATTTATCCTCTGGTACAAACTCATAACTGTGAACAAAGTACATGTGAGATTTATTTTCAATATCTTTAAAAATCTTGCTGTCTTTCATTATATTAATTTCATTCCAACCAATGTGTGGTAGCTTAAATTTACCACCTTGATTATCAATTTTAGACACTTTACCTGAAATCCATCCTAGGCCTTTTGTTTCAGTTTCTTCATAACCAACATCTGCAAACATTTGAAGACCAACACAAATTCCAAGAAGTGGTTTTTTACTTTCTAATGCAAATTCATTAAGAGTATCTATCAAGCCTTTAATACTATTGAGACCATCAATACAGCTCTTAAAAGATCCTTGTCCAGGTAATACAACCTTGTCGCTAGTTTTTATTATTGCAAGATCTGCTGTTACTTCAATGTTTACTTTATCTTTTGAAACTTCTTTAAACGAATTTATTACAGAACTTATATTGCCTGAATTGTAGTCAACAATTGTGACATTCATTAAATTTATAGAGAACCTTTTGTAGAAGGTATTGTAGTTTTATTTCTTGGATCCATTTCTAAAGCAGCTCTTAATGATCTAGCTAATCCTTTAAAACAAGATTCGATTATGTGGTGACTGTTATCACCATAGATATTTTCAATGTGCAAAGTAATTCCTGCAGCTTGTGAAAAAGCTTGGAACCATTCTTTAAATAGCTCCGTGTCCATCTCACCTAATTTTTCTACTTTAAGTTTTACTTTCCAAATTAAATAAGGTCTGTTTGAAACATCAATAGCAACTCTAGTTAATGTTTCATCCATTGGTATCATTGCATGAGCATATCTTTTAATACCAACAAATTTTTTAGATGCTTTTTTCAAACATTCACCAATTGCAATTCCCGTATCTTCAGTTGTGTGGTGAAGATCAATGTGCGTATCACCTTTAGCTTTAATATTCATATCCATTGAAGAGTGTTTTGATAATTGCTCAAGCATGTGATCTAGAAATCCTATACCTGTGTCAACTTTGTACTTACCCTTACCATCAATATTTAAATCAACACTGATGTTAGTCTCTTTTGTTTTTCTACTTATTTTGGCTTTACGTTTCATAATCTGAAAAAGGTATATATCTATTATTCAATTATGGCAATAATTCTAGCCTTGGTCTTGAACTATTATATTTAGTATCCATCTATATCCTATGACAACAATAGTATTAGTTAGAAAAAACAATGAAGTAGTAGTTGCTGGTGATGGCCAAGTTAGTATGGGAAATACAGTAATTAAGAAAACAGCAAACAAAGTTCGTAAGATTGAGAAAAGAAATGTGATTGCAGGATTTGCTGGTTCTACTGCAGATGCCCTAACATTATTTGAAAGATTAGAGTCTAAACTAGAAAAACATGCTGGAAATCTAGCAAGAGCAGCTGTTGAACTAGCTAAAGATTGGCGAACAGATAAGTATTTAAGAAGGTTAGAAGCTTTAATGGCTGTTGGTGACAAAGAAAATAGTTTTATTATTTCAGGAACTGGTGATGTTTTAGAGCCTGAAGGTGATGTGATTGGAATTGGATCTGGTGGAAATTATGCATTAGCTTCTGCGAAAGTATTAATGGATACAGATTTATCTGCAGAAGAAGTAGCAAAAAAAGCAATTAAAGTTGCATCTGAAATATGTGTTTTCACAAATGATAATTTAAACATAGAGAAAATTTAAATGGAAAAATCAAATGTAACAACGCTTCCAAATGCTAAAGTTAAAAAAGAAAAAAGTAATATTCAAAACTCATTAACACCAAGAGAAATAGTTTCTGAATTAGATAGATTTGTTGTTGGACAAAATAATGCAAAAAGAGCTGTTGCTATTGCTTTAAGAAATAGATGGAGAAGACAAGCTTTGGAAGGTGATATGAAAGATGAAGTTCTCCCAAAAAATATTTTAATGATGGGACCAACGGGTGTTGGTAAAACAGAAATATCTAGAAGATTGTCAAAATTAGCTGAAGCGCCATTTGTAAAAGTTGAAGCAACAAGATTTACAGAAGTAGGTTATGTTGGAAGGGATGTAGAGCAAATAATTAGAGATCTTTTAGAGATTGCTATTGCAATGGAAAAAGTAAAAAAAAGAAAAGAAGTTCATTCAAAAGCACAAAAACTAGCAGAGGATAGAGTTCTTGATGCAATTGTTGGCAATAAAGCAAGTGTTGCAACAAGAGAAAGTTTTAGAAAAAGATTAAGAGATGGGGACCTAGATGATAATGAGATTGAGGTAGCTGTTACGGAGAATAATAGTGGAATGCCATCTTTTGAAATTCCTGGTATGCCTGGTGCAAACGTCGGCATGATTAATATCTCGGACATGCTTGGAAAATCTATGGGCCAAAAGTCTAAGAAGAAAAAAATGTCAGTAAAAGAGTCTCATGAAATATTACTGAACGAAGAGGCTGATAAATTAATTGAACAAGACAAAATTATTAAATCAGCAAAAAATACAACTGAAAATAATGGAATAGTATTTTTAGATGAGATAGATAAAATTTCAGCAAGAACTGACAGAGTTGGTGGAGACGTTTCAAGAGAAGGTGTTCAAAGAGACTTGCTTCCATTAATAGAAGGGACAACAGTCAGTACTAAATACGGTCCAATTAAAACAGATCATATATTATTTATAGCTTCTGGGGCCTTCCAGTTAGCAAAACCATCAGATCTTTTACCTGAACTTCAAGGAAGACTACCAATTAGGGTCGAGCTAGATGCATTGAACAGTGAGGATTTTAAGCGAATTTTAAAAGAGCCAGATAATAGTTTAATTAAACAATACAAAGCTTTACTTAAAACGGAAAACGTTGATTTAGAATTTACTGAAGATGGAATTGATACAATTGCAACAATTGCAAGCGAAGTTAACACAACAGTCGAAAATATTGGCGCTAGAAGACTGCATACTATAATTGAAAGAGTTTTGGATGAAATTAGTTTTACAGCAACAGATAGAGCTGGTGAAAAGATCAGCATAGATTCAGATTATATTAAAAAAAATATTGGTGAACTTGTTAAGGACGCAGACCTATCAAAGTTTATCCTGTAAATATTACTTTTTTTTTTTTAAAAAAATATCAAAATTTCCAATAGATGGGTTTTCAACAGCATCGAAATCAATGCTTATAATTTTTTTCATTAAATGATCACTTCCTTTAATAAAATTAGGCACTGAGTGTTTTAATATACTTAAATTGCTAGATTGATATGGGTCATTTAAATTTTTTGATCTTAGACCCTTTCCTGTAATGACATTAATTTTGTTAACTCCATTAAGGAAACATTCTTCTATATAGGAATTCATCTTTTGATTTGCTTCCTCTAAGGTGTAACCATGTAAATCAATAGATCTTTCAATATATCTTTTAGGTGTTGAAGAAATTTTTAGATCTTTATTTTCTAATTTGTCAGTGCTATTTAAAAATTCTTGCCAGTCTTGTTTATCTTTATCTGATATTTTTTTATTCAACTAAGCCTGGGTGTCTACTATTAACCAGTTAGGATTTTTTGAAGTACTATCTTTTGTAAATTTCCAAGTATCTAAAACTTTTTTAACTTTTTGAGCATCACCTGATACAATTTTGTTATCTTTGTCTTTGATACAAGATATAATTTCACTTACAAATTCAACCGTCACTTCAAGCATATTTTTATTTTGATTATGCTCTTTTATTTCTGCAGAATTAATACCTATAAATGTAGTTTCTGAGGTAACATTTCTTGCTTTTTTATCTTTAATAGCTTCATCAAATTGGTCATAGACATTTTTTGCTAAAAGATTTTTTATTGATTTTAGGTCCCCTTTAGAGAAACTAGTAATAATACTTTCGTATGCAATTTTTGCACCATTTAGAAAATCTTTTTTTGCTGCATCGTCAAATGTTTGTGCATTTAGAATAGGTGAACTTTTTGTTTCTGGAACCTCTTCATGAGGAAAACTTGAATTGATATTTTCCTCAAAACCCGTTTTTTTACCTAAAATCCCTCTTAATCTAAGGAAAATAAAACCTGCTATCATTGCTAATAATATTATATCGATGTACTCAAAGCTGTAACTCATATAGTAATAATATTTACTATGTTGATTAATTTCAACCTGCAATTTACATTATAGACAAATGAACACAGCATTAATTCTTATTTTAGGCATACCTCTTATTGAAATATACCTATTTATAAAGGTTGGATCGGAAATAGGGGCATTAAACACCATTTTACTAATTCTAACTACTGCGATTGTGGGTATTTGGTACGCAAGATATGAAGGATTTAACACATTGCGTTCAGGAATGTCTCAACTAGTTAAAAATGAGCTGCCACTTTATGAGATAATTTCTGGAGCAGCAATTGCATTTGCCGCTTTGCTACTAATATTACCTGGATTTGCGACTGACATAATTGGTATTTTATTAGTTTTCCCAGTTACAAGGAAAATAATTCTTAGTAAATATTCAAAGAAAAATAATTTAAAAAAGAAAAAAAATATTAAAGAAAAAAATTATATTGAGGGAGAGTACGAAGATATAGAGGATAAAGATGGAAAATAAATACAAAATAATTGTAAGTTATATTCAAGATTTATCAGTAGAAATACCTAGTCCAGAAAGCCTACTTACAATTAGAAATACAATTCCTGAGTTTCAAATTAAAGTTGATATAAATTCAAAACCTTTAAAAAAAAAGATGATAGAGGTATCTACCACTTTAAGTTATACAAATCCAAACAAAAAGAAAGAGACAGGTTTTTTTCAAATTAAATATGCAACTGTCATCGATATATTAGATTTAAAAATTAAAAAAGATGAACTCGAAAAAATAGTATTATGTGATCTACAAACAAAAATATATCCTGAATTGGAACAGAAATTTTTGACTATTCTTAGAAATTCTGGTCTTCCTGATTTAAAATTTGGAAAAAAAATTGATTTTGAAGAACTATTTAAAGCGAGACTTAATTAAAATAATTTTTTTTTAAATTTTTTCTGAGAAATTCTCTATGATTCAAAAGTTCTTTTTCACTAGGAGAAATAATTTTTTTATAATAATCTGATGCACTAGTAGTTGACATAATCTTGGTCTCATTATTTTCATTTAAATTTAAAGTTGGTTCTTTTTGATCAATTAAATTTATATATACTTTAGCAAGTAATTCACAATCTAATAAGGCAGTATGCTTTTCCCTTCTGGAATTGTCGATTCTAAATCTTCTACAAAGTGCATCTAAACTAATACCTGACCCTGGGAATTTATTTCTAGCTAGTTCTAATGTATCAATAACGTTTAAATTATTAATTTTTTTTTTACCGATTAAAGATAATTCATTATTTAAATGACCAATATCAAACTCAGCGTTATGAATGATTATTTTTTTATCCTTAATAAATTCTAGAAAATCATCAGCTATTTCAAAAAATTTTTGCTTAGTTGATAAAAATTCATCAGAATATCCATGAACCTCGAATGCTTTTTCTGATACTTTTCTTTCTGGGTTCAAATAAAAATGAAATATATTTTTTGTAGGTACTAAATCATCTAATTCTATACATCCAATTTCTACAATTCTGTGGCCATCTCTTACAGATAAACCTGTTGTTTCAGTATCTAGAACTATTTCTTTCATTTAAAATTTCTTTTTTAATTATATTAATTTTTTTTTTCATAATATGAAGAGAGTAATTATTATTAATTATATAATTAGCTAATTTTCTCTTTTTAGTTAAAATAACCTGATTTTCTTCAAGGCTCTTAATCAACTTTTTATTAAAAAAAGGTCTTTTTTTTAATCTCTGCAAGACCTTTGAATTTTTAGATTGAATAAAGATTATTATGTCTTTTTTTTCATTTAGTTTATTTTCAATTAGTAACGGAATATCAAGAATAACTAATTTGCGTTTTTTATTTTTCGTTATAAATTTTTTCATTCTGTTCCGAACTAATGGGTGAACGATTGAAGATATTACTTTAAGATTTTTTTTATTTGAGTTAATGGCTGATATGAGCTCTTCTTTTCTTAAGGGAAAAGTTTTAATAAATTTTGGTAATTTTTTTTTTAGCTTATTAAAACACTTTCTATTTTTTTTATAAATATATTTTACTTCATTGTCTGCATTAAATACTGGATATCCAAAAAGCTTTGAAATAAAAGATTTACCTGAGCCTATTCCACCAATTATTGCAATTCTAATCATTTTAACTTTTTAAAAATCCAACTAATCCTTGATTAATTTCTGGTTTGACATTGTGCCAAATATCAAAAGCTTTTTGGGCTTGAAATAAAAACATATTAAAACCATTCTCACTTAAGTTATTTTGTGAATTTCCTGCTTCTGAGAATTCCGTCAAAAATGGGGCATAGATAACATCATAAAAAAACTTATTCTCAGCATACTTAGAAAAGTCTAAACCAAAAGTATCATTTTTTTTTAGACCCAAACTTGTAGCATTTATAATCATATCAGACTCTGGTAAATCCCCCCATTCTATTATCTCTATTTCTTCAAACAGTTCTTTCAAGTGATCAGCTTTTTTTTTAGTTCTATTACTCACAAATATTTTAGAAGCATTCATCCTTTGTAATGCATAAATAATTGAGGGTACAACTCCACCAGCGCCTAATATCAAAACTGTTTTATTGTAAACATCATAATTTATTTTTTTTATGCTTAATTCAAATCCATCTATATCAGTATTATTTCCAACTAAATTACCATTATCCAATGAAATGGTATTTACTGATTGTGTCCTCAAGGCATCACCACTTAAAATATCCAAGTAAGGTATTATTGATTTTTTGAATGGAACTGTAACATTTAAACCATCTAAGTCCCCTTTTTTGATAGAAGTACATAATTCAGGTAAATCTTTCTCACTTGCTTCTAGTTTTCCATAAATTCCACTTAAATTATAGGATTTAAGCCAATAATTGTGGAGCTTTGGTGACAACGAGTGTTCAATAGGATTCCCTATTACTAAAAATTTTTTCATTTATGAAGTTCTAAATATTCCTTAATTTTTTTAATTGGAAGACCCATTATTGTGTTTTCATCTCCATCAATATTGGAAAATAATGTTCTTCCTTCTCCTTCAATTTGATAAACATTGTATGCATATAATTTTTCGTCACTTATTTTATCAAGATATGCTATTAGTTCATTTTCAGAAAAATGTTTCATTGTTAAATGAGCTTTGTCTGTGTAATTCCAAACCATTGAACCATTCTTAGATATACAAACTGAACTTATTAAAGAGTGCTTTTTGCCGTTAAGTTTCTTTAAAATTTTAAGTGCTTCGTCCCTACTCTCTGGTTTTGATATTAACTCACCAGTCAAATCAATCACGCTATCTGCGCCTAAAACTAAACTATTATTCATTTTTTGACTTACTTTATTCGCTTTTAATTCTGCCAGATTTTTTGAAATAATTTCTGGAGAAGCTCCCTCTTTTAACAAACTTTCTTTAATTGGTTCTTCATCTACGTTTGATGCTTTAACATTACAGAAAACATTGTGATTATCGAGTATCTCTTTTCTAACTTTACTCTTAGATGCCAAAATAATATTAAGCATTTTTTTTGTTCTTTATCTCATAAATTTTAATTACTGATGCTGCTGTTTCTTCAACTGATTTTCTTGTTACATCTATCGTCGGCCAATTATTCTCTTTGAATATTTTTCTAGCACTATTTAACTCATCTTTAATCTTTTCGATATTTACATACTCACTGTTCTGATCTTCTTTTAGTGAGGTTAATCTATTTTTTCTTAAGTCATACAACCTTTCCGCTTCTGTCACTAAGCCAACAACACAGGGGCTAAAATTTTTTGAGGTGACTTTGGTTGGTATGGAGTTTTCATTTACTAACGGTATATTTGAGGTTTTAAAACCTCTATTTGCCAAATAAATAGAAGTTGGTGTTTTACTTGTTCTACTAACTCCTAGCAAAATAATATCTGATTTTTCAATATCATCTGTTTGATTGCCATCATCGTGATTCATAGTAAACTGGATAGCTTCGATTCTATCATAGTACTCTTCATTCAAAATATGCTGGCCGCTTGGTTCGTGAGAGGCTTTTTGATTTAAAACTTTTGAGAAATTTAGAATTAAATCTCCTAAAACCCCAAAACATGGAATTTCTCTTTCATAAGCCTTTTCTGTAAGGTATTTTGCAAGTTTACTATTTACTATAGTATATAAAATTATCGAATTTTTATCTTTCTTGGCTTGTTTTAAAATAGTTAGGGTTTGACTTTCAGTACGAGTAAAAGAAAAATGGTTAGTTTCATATCGAAAATTAGGAAATTGAGCTTTTAAAGCTAAAAATATCCTATCTAAAGTCTCGCCCGTCGAGTCTGATATTAGATAAATTTGATATAAGTTTTTCATGTATAAGATGTTTATAAACTATTAGTAAAATAAGAAAAATGCAGATTTACTGTTCAACTAGATAGAAGTTAGCTTTTTTCCCATTAAATTAACTAAATTATAAAATGTGATTATTGTTATACACAATATGTATAAAATGATGGAACTCTTAATTAAGCTTTGAAATACCTTGCTAATTTAGGATTTGGATTGTTGATTATAAGTTTATTAAGTGTGGTAATTCACTAATTTACGTTATTCACATTACATAATACTAATAAAGTAAATAATATATATCTATTTATATGAGTCCCATAACTAATTGTATTAAAAACGAAGACACCACAATGAACCCTATTTGGTTAATGAGACAAGCAGGAAGGTATCTGCCTGAATTCAGAGAGATAAGAAAAGAAAATCAAGATTTTATAAAACTCTGTTTAAATAGTGACCTAGCATCTGAAATAACTCTTCAGCCTATTAAAAGATTTGGGTTTGATGGAGCAGTTATATTTTCTGATATTTTAATGTTGCCATATGGTCTTGGACAAAAGGTAAAATTTGAAAAAAACTTTGGGCCTAAATTAGGAGAAATAGATTTAGAAATTTTAAAATATGCAGACGACATAAGTTTTACAGAAAAAGTTTATAAAGTTTATAAAGCTATCTCTAAAACTTGTGAAAATGAATTAATGAAAAGTAGAGATACAATAGGATTTGTAGGAGCTCCTTGGACTATACTTGTTTATATGATTAATAGATCATCACCAAAAAAAGGTCTTTCAAGTGATTTTTTTAAAGATGATTTTTTAATTAATAGGTTGCTTGGAATAATTGAAAAGTTTCTTAAACTTCATATAAAAAATCAAATCGATGCTGGAGCTAAAGTTATTCAAATTTTTGACAGCTGGGCTGGATTGTTGAAAGACAAGATTCCAGAATATATTTATATACCTACTCTTAATATAGTTAATTACGTAAAAAAATTAGGAGTTCCAGTTATTTGTTTTCCAAGAGGTATAATGGATTATAAAAACTATTGTGAAATAGTTAAGCCTGATGCAGTTAATATTGATTATGATGTAGACCCTAAAAAAATAGTTAACGAAATAAAGATACCTATCCAAGGTGGACTTGATCCAAAAATTTTGTTAACCGATAGAGAGACTCTTAAAATAGAAGTTGAGAGATACCTAAATATTTTTAAAGATCACCCATATATATTTAATTTAGGACATGGAATACTCCCAGAAACAAAAATAGAAATGGTTGAAGACTTGGTAAAAATTGTAAGAAACTTTAAATGAAACCGGACCATCCAAAAATCAATTACGGTAAAACAGGGGTACTAATTGTGAATCTTGGTACACCAGACTCAACAAGTTGGCTGGATATAAGAAAATACTTAAGGGAATTTC
>CACKZF010000015.1 GCA_902604565.1 uncultured Pelagibacteraceae bacterium | reverse complement strand
TTATATAAACATAAAAAATATTTTAATGAAAAATGGAGAGTAACCGAGGGCGGTGGTCCATTAGGTATTAACTTAGTTCATGATATCGATATGATTTGTTATTTACTTGGTCCTGTTAATTATGTTCAGGCATTTAAATCAAATAGTATTAGAAAACATAAGGTTGAGGATACTGCTTCAGTAAATTTATTTTTTAAATCTGGAACCTTATGTACTCTAAACGTATCTGATACCATAGTCTCACCATGGAGCTATGAATTAACAGCAGGTGAAAATCCTGCCTATCCAATAACTGACCAATCTTCTTATTTTATTGGAGGAACCAAAGGTTCTCTTCAATTCCCGAATTTAAAGTTATGGTACTACAAAAAAGAAAGAAGTTGGTGGAACAATATTTACAATAATAAAATTAAAGTTCAAAAAAGTAATAAAACTCTAATTAATCAGATTGATCACTTTTCAAAAGTAGTTATGAAAAAAGAAAAACCAAAAGTGACTGGTAAAGATGGTTTAAATTCTTTAATAATTTTTGACGCAATAAACAAAAGTTCTAAATCAGGTAAAAAAATAAGAATTAGTTAATTTTTTTTACCTTCTTTGTACCCTCAACTCTAATAAACAAAACTCCAAAAATTATAATTCCTATAAGACCTATTATTTTACTTATATCTGCTGGAACTCCAAAAATTAAAAAGTTTATTATTGTTGACCATAATAATTGAGAATATTGAAAATTAGTTACAAATGATAAATTAGATAATTGAATTGCATAAATAATTATAAAATGACTTATGAAACCAAAAATTCCCATAGCAACTAAACCAATCCAATAAACATTATTTTCAATCGGTACCCAATTAAATGAAATATAAATTGTAAATATCAAAGCCCCAGTAACAGCGGTATAGAAAACTGCAGAGAAAGGCTCATTGTTTCCTGAAATAAGTTTTGTAAAAAATTGATAAAGTGCCCAACATAATGGTGGCACAATAGGAAAGATGAGTTCTGGTGATAATACTTTCATACTAGGTCCCAGGGCATAAATAATTGATCCAAAACTCAGCAACATCAATATTGTACCTTTAGGAGATAATATGTCTTTTAAAAAATATGCTGATAAAAGCGAAACAATTAATGGAGCGCTAAAAAAAACTACATAAATGTCAACTAAATCAAATCTTTGCAATGAGTTGAACATAAAAAATGTTGCTGTAACCATTAATAATGATCTAATAATTTGAATTTTAAAATTTCTAGTTAAATTTAGCTTTGGTTTGAAGATTACGAAATAAACACAAAGTGCAACAAAGTGAAAAAAAAATCTTCCCCACACGGCTTGCGTAACTGGCATAACATTTCCTAAATATTTTGCAGTTGAATCCATACATACAAATAAAAAAAACCCTGAAGCAGACAGAAAAATAACCTTAATTAAAGAAGCTTTTTTATTTTCTGACATGATAATTTATGAAAAATTTTTCAAAAAACTACATTACTACGCCTACTTGCCAAGGATTAAATTCCTCGTCACCGTAGCCATTAATTTCACTTTTTGATTTATTTCCTGAAGCTGTATTTACAACTAGCTCAAATATTCTATTTCCAACTTTATCAATGTCTTCTTTACCTTCTGCAATAGTCCCACAATTTACATCCATATCTTCTTCCATTTTTTTATACATCGCAGTATTTGTTGATAATTTTAAACTCGGAACAGGTTTACAGCCAAAACATGAACCTCTACCTGTTGTGAAACATATTACATTTGCACCTGAAGCAACTTGCCCTGTTACAGAAACAGGGTCATACCCTGGAGAATCCATAAAATTAAAGCCTTTATTTTTTAATGGCTCTGCGTATTCAAGTACATCTTCTAATATTGATTTACCACCTTTGGCAACTGCGCCAAGTGATTTTTCTAGTATTGTAGTTAAGCCACCTCGTTTATTTCCTGGAGCAGGATTATTATCCATGGTGCTATTATTTATTGAAGTGTAATTTTTCCACCATTTTAATCTTTCCATTAATTTGTCTGCTGTTTCTTGGCTGTTAGCTCTATTAATTAGAAGATGCTCGGCCCCATAAATTTCAGGAGTTTCAGATAATATTGAACTTCCACCTTTTTTAACTAACAAATCAGCCGCAACACCTAAAGCTGGATTAGCTGTAATGCCAGAATATCCATCTGAACCTCCACATTGAAGAGCTAAAGTTAAGTGACTAACAGACTGAGGTGTTCTCTTAATTCTATTAGCTTCAGGTAACAAATTTTTTATTTGCGATAGAACTTTTTCTACAATTTTTTTTGTTCCACCTTCGTCTTGGATTGTTAGAAAATGAATTCTATTATTTTTTTTACATTATTAACAATTGAATTATGTCGTCTGTGATATCCTATTAATAATGAGGTTCTATTTGACCTTGCACTACTAATGATTTTCTTTGCAGATTTAATATTATCTGAAATTGGTTTCTCTAATAAAACAGGTATTTTTGATTTTAAAAATTTTATTGTATCAGTTTCGTGCAAAATATTGGGAGTGGCAACTATCACAGCATCGGGTTTGTTCTTTTCTAATAAAATTTTGATATCTTTATATAGTGGTACTTTAAATTTATTTGATAACTCTACCCCAGTTTTTTTTATTTCAACAATAGAATGTAAAGACGCAAATTTTGATTTTTGAATAGCTTTAATATGTTGAAGTCCCATTAAACCTATTCCAACAACAGATATTTTAATTTTCTTAGACACTTATACAAGTTTTAAGTGATACCAGCGTCTATAATAAAGTTTTGTTTCGTACATCCTGACGATACATCAGATGAAAGATGAACAACTAAACTTGCCACATCATCAGGTTTAAGCTGTCTCTTCAAGCACTGTTTATCAAGAATAAATTTTTTATACTTTGGAGTAAGCCAATGCTTTATTTGTCTCTCAGTAGCAATTGATCCAGGAGTAACTGAGTTGCATCTAATATTATATTTACCAAACTCTCTCGCAAAAGATCTAGTTAATCCAATAACTGCAGACTTTGCTGTCTCGTAAGCGACTTTATCACCCTCTCCCAACATCCATGAAACTGAACTTAAATTTACTATAGCGCCACCATTATTTTTAATCATTCCTTTTAAAACTGATTTAATTGTAAAGAAAAAATGTTTTAAATTTACATCCATTCTGTTATTCCAATATTTTTCATCTACTTGATGTGTGGAGTGCCTGTCATCATTAGCTGCATTATTTATTAAAATATCAATAGGACCTTTTGATTTAATTATTTTTTGAATGATAGTTTGTAATTTTTTAATTTTAATAAGATTACATTCAATAAAATGAGGTACTTTTAGACCTTTTTTTTTAAGATCTTTAATTAATTTATTTGAGTCTTTCTTATTGATATCAACAAAATAAACATCACATTCCTGTTCACAAAAATGTTCAACTATTGAAGCTCCAATACCTGAGCCACCTCCAGTAATAAAAACTTTTTTATTTTTTAAGTCAAAATATTTTACTTTCATTTAAATTCTCTCCTCAGTTTTAGCATCAAACAATGAAATTTGAGTTAAATCAAAGAATAATTTTGTATTTTTTGATAGATCTATTTTTACTGTTGATGGAAACTTAGCTAACACCTCTTGATTTTCAAAATTAAAGGTCATTATCTGTTCATGTCCAATATATTCACTTAAATCTGCTCTTAAATTAATCTCAAAATCCTCTTCATTAGATTTTTTAAAAAATATATGTTCTGGTCTTATTCCCAAAAAAACCTCTTTATTATCTAAATTAGACTTTTCTTTGAAATCATATCCATTTATTGGAATTTCAATATTTGATCCATGGGCAATGAATGAAACTTTATTTGAACTCTCTTTTAGATTGCCTTTTATTAAATTCATTGATGGAGAACCAATAAAATCTGCCACAAAAGTATTACTAGGTTTATTATAAATATTTTCAGGTGTATCATTTTGCTGAATTACACCATGATTCATAATTGCAATATTTGTACCTAAACTCATAGCTTCTGTTTGATCGTGTGTTACATAAACTACTGTTGTTTTAAGTTGCTGATGAAGTTTTTTAATTTCTCGTCTCATCTCAACTCTTAACTTTGCATCTAAATTTGATAAAGGTTCATCAAATAAAAATATTCTTGGTTCTCTAACTAGTGCTCTACCTATTGCAACACGCTGTCTTTGTCCGCCAGATAATTGTGATGGCTTTCTCTCTAACAAAGCATCTACTTGTAAAAATTTTGATACTTTTTCCAATTGCTCTTCGATTTTCTCCTTTGAAACTTTAGCTTGTTTAAGACCAAAGATCATATTTTCACGTACATTCATAGATGGGTACAAAGCATAAGATTGAAATACCATTGCAATATTTCGGTCTTTTGGCTCTACTTTACTTACATTGTAATCATCTATGTGAACATTTCCTTCATTAATAGTTTCTAATCCTGCAATAATGTTTAATAAGGTTGATTTTCCACATCCAGAAGGACCTAAAAGAACTAAGAAATTCCCTTCATCTATTTCTAGATTAATTTTTCTTAAAACTTCAGTAGATCCAAAGTTTTTTGATAATTCCTCAATTCTTAATGTTTTCATTATTATCCTTTTACTGCTCCTGAAGTTAATCCTCTAATAAAATATTTACCTGCTAAAACATATACAATAAGTGTTGGAATTCCTGCAATAATAGCAGATGCCATATCTACATTGTATTCTTTAACACTAGTACTTGATAAAACCATATTGTTTAAAGCAACTTGTATTGGAGCTGCCTCTCCAAATGAAAATGTTGAGCCAAACAAAAAGTCGTTCCAAATTTGTGTGAACTGCCAGATTATTGTTACTACTATGATTGGAGTTGATACTGGAAGTAAAATTTTAAAAAATATTTTAAAAAATCCTGCTCCATCTATTCTAGCAGCTTTTACTAATTCAGAAGGAATAGAAACATAAAAATTTCTAAAAAATAAAGTTGTAAAGGGAATTCCATAAACTGTATGGACCAAAACAAGTCCAATTACAGAATTCGATATTCCTAGAACTCCAAGAGTTCTAGCCATTGGTAATAAGATAGCTTGATAAGGAATAAAACAACCAAATAATAGGAAAAGGAAAACCCATTTGTCTCCCTTAAACCTCCATTTTGTTAAAACATATCCAGCCATCGCACCAATAAAAGTAGAAAAAAATACAGCTGGCACAACCATTTTAATTGAATTCCAAAAATATGGTTTTAAGAAAGTATCACCTGCACCATATCCTCTTCCACCCCATGCAACTAACCAAGAGTCAAAATTTAATCCACTTGGCCAAGTTAGAAGTGTTCCTTGACGGATTTCTTCCATAGTTTTTAATGAAGTAACGACCATTACATACAAGGGAAAAATAAAATACAAAGCAAAAATTACTAAAACAAAATATAAAAACCATCTCAAAAACATATTTGTATATTTAGATTTTTGTTCAAGCTGTTTATATGAAGAGTGTGTTTTATCTTGCATTTTCTCTCCTCAATTCGGAATATAAATAAGGTATAATCACAGCCGCTACTGCCATAAACATCATCATCGCACTTGCTGCTGACAAACCAACTTGACTTTTGTGAAATGCAGTTTGTGTCATATACAATGCAGGCATAGTTGTAGATATGCCTGGACCACCCTGGGTTAACGCAACAATAAGATCATAACTTTTGATTGATATATGAACCAAAATTACAAAACTTGTAAAAAAAACTGGTCTCATCATTGGTAGTAGAATTTTCCAATAAACTGTAAATAAATTTGCGCCATCTATTTTTGCTGCTTTAACGATTTCATCTTCAACTGATCTCAACCCAGCTAGAAATAATGCCATTACGAATCCAGCAGATTGCCAAACACCTGCGATCACAATTGTGTAGATTGCCATTTCTCTATTTACTAACCAATCAAATGTGAAGTTTTCAAAACCCCAATCGATAAACATTTTTTGGATACCGAGTGTTGGATTTAAAATCCATTTCCAAGCTGTTCCAGTAACTATGAAAGATAAGGCCATTGGATACAGGTAAATAGTTCTTAAGACACCTTCAGCTCTAATTTTTTGATCTAAAAATATTGCAAGAATAATTCCAATCACAACACAAAAAATTAAGAATAAAGCTGTGAAAATAAGTAAATTGTCAACTGCAATAAGCCATTTTCTAGAACCCCAAAGCTTAACATATTGACCTACTCCCCAAAGCTCGTATTTGGGTAAAATTTTAGAATTTGTAAAAGATATATATAAAGTCCAAAGCACAAAACCATAGACAAACCAACCAATTAATCCAACAGCTGGAGCCATTACGATTTTAGGTAGGTTTTTTTCTAACCACTTGAGCATTATAAATATTTTCTAATTTTGATTAAAAAAAAAGGCCACCTAAAATTTAGGTGGCCTTAATTTTTATATTTTTACATATTGTCTAAAACTGAATCAGCCAAAGCATTTGCTGCATCAACTGAAGACATATCAGAATTAAAGTGTTCTGTGATCACGTCTTGTAAAGCAGCTTTCATAGTATTGCCTTGAGCCATTCCATGAGCAAAACTTGGAACTAATCCACCACTTGCTCCTGCAGTTTTGATGTCAGAATTTGATGTTTTTGCACATTTATCAAATTCATCCATTGGTACATCTAAACGTGCTGGAATTGATCCTTTGTATAAGTTGAAAACTTTTTGGAAGTTTTTACCCATCATTAATTTAGCTAATAATTTTTGACCTTCTTGTTTATCTGGGTCACTTGTTTTGTAGAATATAAAGCTATCTACATTGTACAAGTATCCATTATTAGATGGAGTTGCAGCACAATAGTAATCTACGCCTGGTACTTTTCCAGCAGCAGTAAATTCACCTTTTGCCCAGTCACCCATAATTTGGAAACCAGCTTTTCCTTCAATAACCATTCCAGTAGCAACGTTCCAATCTCTTCCTGGGCTACCTTCATCAGTGAAACCTTGAAGTTTTCTCATTTGATCAAAAACTTTTACAGTTGTCTCACTTCTTAAACAAGTTTCTTTAAGATCTACATAACAGTTTTTGTAATAGTTATTTCCACCAATACCCATAGCTACTGCTTCGAAGACTGTTGCGTCTTGCCAAGCTTGACCACCATGTGCAAAAGGAATGATACCTGCAGCTTGAAGTTTTTCTGCTGCTGCATTTAATTCATCCCAAGATGTAGGAACTGAAATTCCATTAGCATCAAATACCGCTTTGTTAGCCCACATCCAATCAATTCTATGAATGTTTACTGGAGCCGCACAATATGGACCACTGTTATTCTGACATTTGTGAACTGCAGCAATCATAGGATCTAATAATCCATCCCAACCTTCTGATTGAGCAATAGGATCAATGTTGTATGGAGCAACTACTCCTTCTTGATCATATTCTTGAATTGTTGGACCTTTAATTTGAGAAGCTGAAGGAGGATCTCCCGCAACTATTCTAGCTTTTAAAGCTACGTTAGCAGCGTCTCCACCACCACCTGTTACAGGCATGTCTAACCATTCACCACCGTTCGCAGCGAAATCATCTTTTAATACTTTAAGTGCAGCTGCTTCACCACCTGATGTCCACCAGTGCAAAACCTCAATTTTTGGTCCTGCAAAAGAAGATGTGGAAGTGAATGCAAACGCAATTAAAGCAATTAGCATTTTTTTCATATATTTCCCTCTTATTTGTTAAATTAAGTTAACTTAAAAAAAAGCAATTATAGATTGATTTATTAAAAGACTACAAGAAAAAAAAAATACAACCAATAATTGATTTGTAATATTAATAGATTGATTTTCTTCCTAATCTTGCAGCACCTCTAACACCACTTGCATCTCCATACTTTGGTTTAAGAAACACACCATCATACTCTCTACCTGTTACAAATTTCCTTACGATAGTTTCGATTTCACTTAAAAAATCAATTTCATTTGAAACACCCCCGCCAAAAACAAAACAATCGGGATCAAGAATGTTAATTATATTTGATAAGGACATTGCTAAATTTACTTTAAAATTATCTATTAAATTTTCAGCATCTAAATCATGCTTTCTATATAAATCAAAAATTTCATTCGTCTTTAAATTCTTTTTGAATTTTTTATTAAATTTTTTTGCTAAACTTAAGCCTGACATAAAACTCTCAATCTCGCCCTCTCTTAGATTGGTAGACTCGAAATTTTCTTTTTTTGAAACTAAATGGTTAATTTGATTATGTCCCCATTCACCTGCTACTCCATTTGGTCCACTAACAATTTTTTTATCTATTACTAAACCACCGCCTACTCCAGAGCCAATAATAATTCCATAAACAATTTTATAATGTTTTCCTGCTCCATCTAAAGCTTCAGACAAAGCAAAGCAATTGGCATCATTTTCACAAAATACCTCCTTACCTAATTCTTTTCTTAGATCATTTTGAAATGGTTTTTTTTCTAACCAATAACAGTTAGGAGCGTTCTTAACTAATCCTGTTTGAGGTGAATGAATGCCAGGATGACAAACGCCAATCGGTAGTTCTTTTTTAAATTCTTTTTCTAAGTTTTTGTTAATTTCTTTAATTGTTTTTATAATTTGAAAATAGTCTTTTGGACAAGCAGTTCTCTCACGGCGACTTTCATTTCCTTTTTCATCTAAAACTACACTTTCAATTTTTGTAGCTCCAACATCAATACCTATTTGCATAAATCAATAAGTTGCTCTTCCACCACTCAAATCAAAAACAGCAGCTGTTGAAAAAGAATTTTCTTCACTTGATAACCAAGTCACAAGGGATGCTAATTCATCTACTTTAGCAAATTTATTTCTTGGGATTTTAGATAACATATAATTAATATGTTCCTCAGTCATTTGATCAAAAATTCTCGTTTTAGCAGCTGCAGGAGTTACACAATTTACCGCAATATTTTTTGATGCCAATTCTTTTCCAAGTGATTTGGTCAAACCTATAACACCAGCTTTAGATGTGCTATATGCACTTGCATTAGGGTTGCCTTCTTTACCTGCAATAGATGCAATATTTACAATTCTTCCATAATTATTTTTTACCATGTATGGGACCACTTCTTTACAGCAATAAAAAACAGAGTTTAAATTCAATTCAATAACTTTTTTCCATTCATCTATTGGATAATTTTCTAAGGTAACATTTGGTCCTGTAATTCCTGCATTATTTATAAAAATATCTATTTTTTTATACTTATCCTCTGTCTCTTTTAAGCTTTTCTTAATACTATTATGATCTGATACATCTACAACCTGGTAAGAAACTTTTTTTGATTTTATTTTATTTATAGCATTTTTGATTTCATCATCATCTATGTCCCAAATTACTACATTTGCTCCTGAGTCAATAAATCTCTCAGTAATTGCTAGGCCAAAACCTTGGGCTCCTCCTGTAACAATTGCAACTCTATTTTTTAAATCAAAGTTAATCATACTATTTATTTTGTTTTTTTGACCTTAATAAAGGAAAAGCTAATGCAATTAAAGATAAAATAAAAAAGGTTAAGGCTATTGGTCTTGTTAAAAACATCAGCCAATTTCCATCGAAAATAACTAAAGATTGTCTTAGAGTGCCCTCTACCAACTCTCCTAAAATTAATCCTATAATTACAGGAACAACTGAAAATCCAAATCTTCTCATAAAAAATCCTAGTACTCCAAAAAATAACATAATCCAAACATCAATGATTGATTGGCTAAGTGAATATGTTCCACAAACAGATACAGCAAATATCATTGGCCACAAAATTTTGTTTGGAACTAAGGTAATTCTTGCAAATATTTTCGCTCCAAAAAATCCAAAGATAAAAAATAAAACGTTTGCAATTAACATGGCTCCAAATATTCCATATAAAAAATCGGGTTGTTCTCTAAATAAATCTGGACCTGGTCTAACACCATGAATAATTAAACCAGTCAGTATTACTGCAGTTGTAGCACTTCCTGGAATTCCTAGTGCTAATGTGGGCACCATTGCTCCACCTGTGGCAGCATTGTTTGCAGCTTCTGCTCCAGCAATACCTTCAATTGATCCTTTGCCAAATTCCTCAGGATTTTTAGAAAATCTTTTAGCTTCCGAATAACCAATTAATGATGCTACAGTACCCCCTTCAGCTGGCAAAACACCAATGAATGAACCTATTCCACTTGATCTAAGAATTGTTTTCCATGTCTTTTTATAATCATCTTTGGTTGGAAGTTTTACTGCCTTTAAAGCTACTCTTTTAAATACTTGATCAAGAAGCGTTGATTGAGTTAACATTTCACTAATTGCAAATAAACCAACAACTACTGGAATAAAACCAATGCCAACTGAGAGTTCGTTAATTCCATAAGTAAATCTATCTATTGATGTCATAAAATCTTTTCCAATAGTTGAAATTAAAATTCCAAATGCCCCAGCAATTAAGTTTTTAATAGGACTACCTTCTCCTATAGAAGAAAGCATAGTTAAACCAAAAATTGCTAATGCAAAATATTCAGGTTGTCCAAATTCATAAGCAAGTTTTGCTAAAAGTGGTGCAAAAAATACCAAAATTATAACACTAAAAATCCCTCCAACTGTACTTGATACAGTTGCCATTCCCAAAGCTCTACCCGCTTCACCCTTTTGAGCCAAAGGATATCCATCTAGACAAGTGGCTGCGGCTGCTGGAGTTCCTGGAGTATTAATTAATACTGCAGTAATTGCTCCTCCATAAGTCCCTGCACAATAAATAGAAGTTAACAATACTATTGCTGACAAAGGGTCTAGGGTCATAGTAAATGGTAAAATTAATGCTCCTCCTGTTGTTGGTCCTAAACCTGGAAGAACTCCTAGAATTAATCCAAATAAAGTCCCAAAAAGTAAAACTATTAATAGCTTTGAGCTAAATAAAGGTGTCAGCATTAATAAAAGATTATCCATTTAATAATAATAAAGATTAGTAATTATTCCTGGAGGAAATCTTAATCCTAAGATTGTTTCAAAAAAAATAAAAACCAAAATAGGAAAAATAATACTTACTAATAATAAATAAAATATTCTTCTTTCACCCCAATTATAGGAAACAAAAATTGATAATACTGATATTGCTAAAAAGAAATCTAATGTTTTTGAAATAATAACAAATATTAAAAAACTAAGTAAAGTTAAAAAAAATGTTTTGGGTAATTTTTTTCCTATTTTCCAAGGATTTTTTATTGATAGACAATAGATAATTAAAGTTAAGCTTATTATTAAGATTAATAAAGCTTTAGGAAAAGTTGCAGGTTGTATACCTCTGTTTAAAATTGGAGGAACAATATCAAACGAAAAAGTACTTATTAGTAAAATTATTGAGATGAAAATAATAATAAATGAAACTTGAAATTCATCTTTAAAAAAAAAGGACAAACTTTTGTTTGCCCTTTTTTTATTTCGTACATTATTCATAAAAAATGTACTTTCTTATGACTAATTAATGTAACCCAAAGCTTTAAGTTGCGCTGTCATCTCTGTAAGCATTTCTTCCATTTGCTTACCCCATTCATCAGCACCAACTACACTTGTCTCATCTAGACCAATTTCTGTTAAGAAATTTTTGTAGTAGTTATGGCTCATAGCTTTCATCATTCCAGCTTCTAATTCTTTAACTCTTTCAGCTGGTGCACCTTTTTTAGTTACAAAACCTCTAACAGTAGACAAAGAAACAGGTATTCCTAATTCTTTAGCAGTTGGAGAGTCTCCAATTTTAGCCATTCTATTATTTGCTAAGACAACAGACACACAAAGTGTTCCGTCATTTATTTCTGTTAATGCTTCCCCTAAGTTTAAAACACCTACATCAATATCGCCTTTGATTAAGTTAGTTTTAATTGGAGCTACACCCTTATAAGCAACAATAGTTGGATCTTTTAATCCACCTTTTTTTGTAAATGCAATAGCACTCACATCATCAATTCCACCTACATGTGTTGTTCCGTATTTAAGTGATTTTGATTTTTGAGTACTAATAAATTTTTTAGCGTCTTTAATGTCTGCTTTACAATTTACAACAAACAATTGAGGATCATCAGTTCCTCTTGCTAGTGGCTGCATATCACTTATTTTAACTTTAGTTTTACCTAACGCCATTGAAACAGCATGACCTGTAGTCCAAGTTAAAGTATGTTGTCCGTCAGCGGGTAAACTCATCATGTAATCCATTGATACTGCTCCACCACCACCTTTTTTGTTAACCAATTGCATATCTTGCTTAAGTACTCTACGTGCTCTTAGAAGCATCATTCTAGTAGTTACGTCTGTACCACCACCAAAACCAGCATGAGTAATAGCTTGAATTGGGTGACCATCTGCTTTTGCAGAAGTAATCATAAGTGGAAGTGCAACAACGAAAAATTCTGTTACTAGAAATGCAGCTGCTAAGAAAAGTTTAAAACTTTTTTTCATAATTTCCCTCTTTTAAGTTAATTTATATTTAAATATATAAACATAATCTGATACATAGCGTAAAGTAAAAAATGGCTCAAAATAAAATTAACATATCAGTTCTTTTAGGGGATCCTTCTGGTATAGGGCCTGAATTGGTCTCAAAACTATTATCAGAGGAAATCACTAACAAGGCTAATGTAATTATCATAGGTGAAAAAAATATATTAGAGAGTGGAAATAAAATTTCAGGCAAATCACATAATTTAAATTTTGTAGAAGATTTCGATAATATTGATTTTGCACAGGGTAGTAAATTTTTTTTAGATATCTCTAAAGGTAAAAATAATAATTATAAATTATCTGAGTGCTCTAAAGAGGCGGGAGAAAGCGTTTTAGCTTCGCTAAATTTAGCTTTAGATCTTGCTAAAGAAAATAAAATTCATGCAATAAACTTTGGACCATTTAACAAAACAAGCCTTAAACTTGGAGGAAATAAACATTCTGATGAATTACATTTAATGGCTGAAAAGTTAGAAGTTAAAAATTTTTTTTGTGAGTTTAATGTTATTGATAATTTTTGGACAGCAAGGGTATCGTCACATATTCCAATTAAAGAAGTTCCAGAACATGTAAAAAAAGAAAAAATTATTAAGCCAATTAAACTTATAAATGAAGCAATGAAATTAAATGGTATTAAAAGTCCAAGAGTAGCAGTCCAAGCACTAAATCCTCATGCTGAATTTGGAACAGAGGAAAAAGACGAAATTATACCTGCAATAGAAGAAGCAAAAAAACTAGGCATTAATGCTGATGGTCCTTTGCCATGTGACACTTCTTTTATTACTGCTTATAAAAATGGAAATTATGATTGTATTGTTGGTATGTATCATGATGCTTTACAATCAGGATTAAAAGCATTTGGATTTGATCGAGGAGTAACAGTCCAAGGAGGTTTACCAGTCCCTATAACCACTCCTGCACATGGAACAGCATTTGATATTGCAGGTAAAAATAAAGCAAATTTAGAACCTACTTTGAATTCATTCAAAATTGCATTAACAATGGCAGAAAATAAAAAACATTAAATGTCTAAAATAAAAAGTATTCGTACCAAGGTATATCAATGGAACGGAAAAACAGTTCCTCCACAAAATAATTTTTGTACTAATGCATCAGATCTATTGTTTGAAAAATCAGATGCAATGGGATCATTTAGATTTCATGAATGGTTAATATGTGAAATTGAGACTGATGATGGAATTGTTGGAATTGGAAATGCGGCACTTGCACCTCAATTGGTAAAAAAAACAATCGATACTTATTTAACGCCTTTAGTAATAGGTGAAGATCCTTTTGATTATTCTTATATTTGGGAAAAAATGTACAGAAGAACTCATGCCTGGGGAAGAAGAGGATTGGGGATGGTGGCTATCTCTGCAATTGATATTGCGCTCTGGGATATAATGGGAAAAATTACAAACAAACCTGTTTTCAAACTATTGGGTGGACGAACGAAGGAAAAGATACCAGTTTACGCGTCTAAACTTTACAGCCAGCCAATAAAAGATTTGCAAAAAGAAGCTGAGAGCTACGTTAAGCAGGGTTTTAAAATGTTTAAAATGAGATTTGGGTGGGGGCCAAAAGATGGCCCTGAAGGTATGAAGAAAAATATTGAGCTAGCTGAAGCAGTTAGAGAGGTTATTGGATATGATACTGACTTAATGATGGAATGTTATATGGGTTGGAACCTAGATTATGCAAAGAGAATGATCCCTAAATTAGTAAAGTTTAATCCTAGATGGTTAGAAGAACCCGTAATAGCAGACGATATTCATGGCTATGCTGAATTAAATAATATGAATGTAATTCCTATTTCTGGTGGAGAACATGAATTCAACTTATTTGGATTTAAACAATTGTTAGAAATTAAAGCAGTCAGTTATATTCAATATGATAATAACAGAGTTGGTGGATTTACGATTGCAAATAAAATAAATGCATTAGCAGAAGCATATCAAGTTCCAGTTGTTCCTCATGCTGGTCAAATGCATAATTATCATTTAACAATGTCTAATTTCAATTGTCCAATTTCAGAGTTTTTTCCAGTCCATGATGTAGAAATAGGTAATGAATTATTTTATTATATTTTTGAAGGAGACCCTGCACCTGAAAGTGGATATATAGATCTAGATGATAATAAACCAGGTCTTGGTTTAACAATCACTGATAAATATAAGTCTGATTTTAAAATTATAGAATAATTAATAGTCTTCTACTTCTTTAAGTTTGGGCATTGCATTGGCTGCCCCAATCCTTGTAGTTGATATACCTGCAACCTTATTTGCAAATTCTAAAGCATCTTTATCTTTATGATTTTTAGACAAGGCATATGCAAAAGCTCCGTTAAATGCATCCCCTGCTCCTGTTGTATCAATAACTTTATCTTTCAAATTAAAGGCATCTAGAAAATAGCTTTCAGATGAGTTTGCAAAATAAACTCCTTTTGAGCCCAGAGTTATAACAATATTTTTAACTCCTTTATTTAGAAAATTTTTCGCAGCTTCTTCAATTTCTGTTTTACTTTCAACATTTTTTTTTAGATAAAAACTTGCTTCTGTTTCATTAGGTGTAAAATAATCTATACATTTAAAATCACTCTCATTGATATTTGATGCAGGTGCTGGATTAAAAATAGTTATTGAACCTGTTTCTTTAGCTATTTGAAGTGCATAACTAGTTACTTCATAAGGTGTCTCTAACTGAGTTAAAAAAATTTCTGAATTTTCAATAAAACTTATATTTTTATCAATATCTTTATTAGTTAAAGAACCAGCTGCACCTGGTACAATGTTTATAGCATTGTCCCCAGTTTTTTCGTTTATCATTATACCTGCTACACCTGTTAACTGATTTTTATCTTGAATTATTGAGTCTGTATTTATACCTGCTTCCTTGTAGAGGTTTAGGGCCATATTTGCATTTTGGTCGTTCCCGATCTTTGTTATAAAATTTACCTTACCTCCAAGTCTAGCTGCAGTTATTGCTTGGTTTGATCCTTTCCCACCTGGGCCAACAATATGTTTACTACCTAAAATAGTTTGACCTTTTTCAGGAATTGCATCAGCGACAAAACAAAGGTCAGCTACAAAAACACCAAAAACACAAATGGATTTCATTTTTTAAGTCCAGACTTTTCCATCTGGTAAAATAACACCCTTAGTAATTACAAAACATCCAAATGGCCTAGCATCTGTAGTAGTTACTATGCAATAAGCTTTCTTTGCTTCCTCATAAAAATCTTGTCTTGAAATTGATCCAACCTTCCAATGTTCTCCTGAGACTAATTTTACTGCTTCAATAAATTCTTTATGTGTCTCAGTTAATTCGTCTGGTTTGTTATCGACCTCCATTCTAAGAGCTGGAGATCCACCTTGAGACACAACAAAACTATCTAATGGAAATACAGATAATATGGCAGTCGCAGCATCTTTAATATTTACTCCATCTAATCGAATTACTTTATTGTTTGTAGAGTTCGATGGAAAATTTGCATCTGCTAAAATTAATTTTTCTCCATGACCCATTGATCGCAGGTGAAAGAGTAATTCAGGGCTTAATACGGGATTAATATTAATTAACATTTAGAGATTATAATACATAAAAAAAAAGGGTGGAATAAAATTCCACCCTTTAAATTATTCTTTAAAACTAAAGATTATTTAAAATCGTTAGCGTTTGCAGTAGTTACTAATTGTGTTCCAGTGTCGATGTTTATATCAATACTTCCACCGTTAGCTAACTCAAGAGCGTACTTAACACCATAAGCACCCATGTTGTATGAGAACTGAGCAATCGTTGCAGTCATTTCACCCTTTAAAATACTTGTAGCTGCATCAGGAGTTGCATCGAAACCAACAACAATTACATCGTTCATGTCAGCATCTTTTAAAGCTTGCATAGCACCTAATCCCATATTGTCATTAGAAGCAAATATAGCTTTGATATTCGGATTCTTTAGAATGATTGACTCTGTTACCGATCTTCCTTTTGCTGTATCCCACTCTGCAGTTTGTGTAGCAACAAGATTTAAACCACAATTTTTAAATCCTTTAATTGCACCATCTCTTCTTAATAATGCAGTTGATTGAGATTCAATTCCTGTAAGAATTGCAACATCTGAACCTTTTGGAGTTTTATCACATATAAATTTAGCAGCTAATTCTGCACCATTCATATTGTTTGTTCCAATAAAAGTTACACCTTCGTTAATTCCTTTAGTGTCAACAAACACAACTGGAACTCCACTTTTAATCGCATCATCTACGATTGGAGCAAAAGCATTTGGATCTCCTGGTGCAAGTGCTAAAGCGTCAACACCTTTTGCAAGTTGGTCTTCTACTTGGTTAATTTGTGCTTGAACATCTCCTTCTTGAGGAGGCGCAATCAAAATTAATTTAACACCTAATTTTGCTGCTTCTTCTTCAGCTCCCTTTGTTACTGAAGCCCAAAATGGATTTCCAGAACCAGGTCCTTTGATACTAAATAGTATTTTCTTTTCAGCATTTACTCCTGTTGAAACACTTAAAAAAAGAAAAGTAGATGTAATTAATACACCTATAGATTTAATTAATTTATTCATATTGTTTCCCTCTTTGTTAAATAAAGCTTATTAAAACTAATTTTGCTGAAGAATTCAACAAATTATAGAATTTAGGTCAAAAATATAAAAAACAACTTGAGATAGAATTTATTTTCTTGTTCCAAGATCTCTTCTTAATACATCTATATAGACTGCAAGAACTATTATCGATCCAATTAGAACTTGCTGCCAAAAAGAGCTTACATCCATTAAGTTTAGGCCGTTACGTAAAATACCCATTATCATTACCCCAGCAAAGACACCTAGAACAGTTCCTCTACCCCCAAAGAAACTTGCTCCGCCAATAATGCATGCTGCTATAGCATCTAACTCAGACTGTAAACCAGCGTTAGGATATCCAGAGTCTGTTCTACCAGCTAAAATTAAAGCTCCAATACCTGATAAAAATCCGCATAAAGAGTAAACAATTACTAATATTTTATTTACATTTACCCCTGATGCCCTCGCTGCACTTGGGTTACCTCCAATAGCATAAATCCATTTACCAGTTCTAGTATGATTCATGAAAACCCAGAAAATTATATATACAATTGCAATAAGAACTAAACTCACTGGAAGGTACTGAGATTTTTCGAGACCTAACCAAGTTAAATCTATCCTTCCATGTCCAAGATATCTTACTTCATCTGTAAATCCACTTATTGGTGTTCCACCTGAAATTAAATTTCCAGTACCTCTGAATATATATAATGTACCTAGTGTCATTATGAAAGGATGTGGCATCCGCAAAATAGTAATTCCAAGACCATTTATTAGTCCACATATTAATCCTGCTATAAGTGGTGTCATGGCAACAACAAACCAAGGCGCGCCTGCTTTTGCTACAATTGCCAATATCATCAATGATAACATCATTATAGAACCAACTGAAAGGTCAATACCTGCAGTTACAATTACCATGAAAACTCCTAGAGCAAGCATAGATTGCCAAGATATTTGTTTAAATACGTTAGTTACATTTCTCCACGACAAAAAAACATCTGGCTGCAAGAAATGCATTACCACTATCATTATGAGTAATAATAATAAAATTCCATATCTATCAAAGTAGGGAATTAATTTTAAATATAGCGAATCTTTTTCTTGCTCTTTATTATCCATAATTATTTTTTTCCCATGATCCAACCAATTACTTCGTCTCTAGAAGTTTTTGATAATTCAGACTCAGCAAAATTAGTTCCTTGAAATAAAGCCATCACACGATCACAGACAGCAAATATATCATCCATTCTATGGCTGATTACAATCACGCCAACTCCAGTTTTTTTTAAGCTATTAATTAAATCTAAAACTTTTCCAACTTCCTTAATAGCAAGAGCAGCAGTAGGCTCATCCATAATAACTACCTTTGCATTGAACGCGGTAGATCTTGCTATAGCCACTGCTTGTCTTTGACCACCCGAAAGTTCCTCGACTTTTTGATCTGCACTTTTTACATTAATTTTTAACTTACCTAAATGAGCATCAGTAAGTTCTTTTATTTTTTTAAAATCAAGTAGCTTAATAAAACCAAGATTTTTAGTTGGCTCGCGTCCCAAAAAAATATTTTCACCAATGGGAAGATTTCCCGCTAAAGCCAAATCTTGGTAAACCATTTCTAAGCCTAACTCTTGTGAGTCCTTTGGGCTTTCTAATATCTCTTTTTTACCATCAAAATATAGTGAGCCTGAACTTGGTTTATAAAGTCCAGATAAAACCTTCATTAATGTCGTTTTTCCAGCCCCGTTATCACCCACAACGCCGAGGCACTCTCCTGCATGTATCTTTAAATTTACATTCTCAAGAGCCGTTATGGTACCAAAGTACTTTGTTACACTTTTTGCTTCAAGAAGTAGTTGATTAATTGATGACATAAATAATGAAAATATAAAAAAATCAGTTAATTGCAACAGGTTTTGAGGCTAACAGATGTACTGTTTTGCTTCGAGCCCTTTTACAGAATTTTGGTGCCTTTTTTTTTAAAATTAAGCTCATATCTTTTAGAACAATTTCACCCATTTCAAAAAAAACCTGCTCTAAAGCTCCCGCCCTATGAGCTGAAAACAATACATTTTTCAGTTTTCTAATTGGATCATTTTTTTTAACCGGCTCTTCAGGAAATACATCCGTTGCGACATAGATATCTCCTTTTTTAATTCTTTTTTTAAGATCCTCAAAGTTAACAATTGCTGCTCTACTCATTAAAACAAAAACTGATTTTGGCCTCATTCTATTTAATAATTTTTTGTCTATTAAATTTTTATTTTTAGTTGTGATTGTTGCTAGCACATAAATAATCTCACAATCGCTAAACATTTTACTTAGATTAATTGATTTAAAACCAGCTTTTTTAATAATTTGGTTAGATACCCAGGGATCATATACATTTATATTTTTTGTAAAGGGTAGCAAAAGAGGATAAAGTGCCTTTGCTAAATCTCCAAACCCCAATAATCCAATTTTTTTATTTGTTAAAAGAGAAGCACTTAAATTACTTTCTAAACCATATTTTTCTTTTCCTCTCACAAAATCGAAATGAGCATTATGAATATTTCTTAATATGGATAAAGTCATACCTAAAGCTATTTCAGCAACTGGCTTTGAAAATACAGGTGATGTAGCTATTACATCAATTTTTTTTTTAAAACAATATTCATAGTCAATATTATCCATAAAATTACTTTCAACATTTATAATACATTTCAATTGTGTGGCTTTAGATAAAAGATTTTTGTCA